>JALWEA010000265.1 GCA_027039465.1 Calditrichia bacterium
AAAACCGGCCTTTCAAAATCCCAGATAATGCCGTGGTGCACAATAATGGCGTCGGCTTTTAACTCGATAGCTTTTTCAAACAAATCCACGCAAGCGCTGACTCCGGTTACCACTTTTTTGATTTCGGATCGTCCTTCCACTTGCAAACCGTTTGGGCCTAAATCGTTGAATTCATTAATGCGTAAAAAATCGTTGAGATACGTTACCAATTCGTCGCGTTTCATTTGCTTTTTCCTCCGCCTGTCTTTTCTTTTTGCCGAAATTCCGCAAGCGCCTGCTGAATTTGGTCAACCAATGACTGATCGAAAAACTTGCCCACCAAATCTCGGCGTGTACGGTCACCGATCTCCTGAAATTCTTTAAGATTTTCGGGTGTGCTCAAATGCAACGTTTGCATGCCTTGCGCTTTCATTTTCTGCAAGGAAGCGGCATTGTCCTTACGGCTGATTTCGGTTAATTTCCGGAAATAGGCGTAGCCTTTTTTCTTAACAAGCTGTTGATATTCCTCAGGGATTTTTTGGAAGGTTCGTTTGGAAATCAGTACGGCGCCCATGGAATTGGTCAACGGAATGTCGGAAACATATTTCAAATGCGTGAACCATTGCAATACGATGCAAGCCAGGGGCGATGTGTAAACGGTATTAATCAATCCCGTTTGCAGAGAGGTCAGCACGTCCGTGACCGAAAGAGGAATGGGATTGACATCGAATTCTTTGAACGTAACCTGCGCCACGGGATCACCTTCCCACATCCAGATTTTCAAATGCTTGAAATCATCCAAAGTTTTAACGTTCTGATTGGTGAAAATATAAACGTAGCCCACTTCGGCCCAACCGATAAGGACAAAGCCTTTTTTCTCAAAACGGTCGGCAAAATAGTCGTTGAACTTGTTAATGATGTAATCCACTTCCCTTTTATTATGAAACAGATACGGCGTGTCCAAAATGCGTACTTCCGGTAAAATGGTGCCCATGCCCACGCCGGTAAAGCCAGCGCCCTGCAACTGGTTAATGCGGATTTTACGCAGCACATCTTTTTCGTCGCCTTGCACGCCGCCTGGGTAAATTTTGAAAATCACCTGCCCGTTGGTTTCTGTCTTCACATCACGAACAAAGTCCCGCATGACCTTCATCCAGGTGGAACCGTCCGGAGCCAGGGTGGCAAATTTGATAATCACCGGTTTGGCCGAAAGTGCGGTCACGGTCATTAGCACAAACGCAACCAAGGTCATAATCATTTTCTTCAGCATGAATTTCTCCTCTAATTCGATTGTTGCAAAGCGGCAACTTAAAAAATTTGATCTTTTTGCGCTAATAATTTTTTGGCTTTTTGTTTGGCAACCTGATTCAACAATTTGATCTCCGGCGCAATGTCAAGCGGCGTTTGCAGCACTTTTTTTAAGTATTGATCAAACAAATCTTCATCCAAAATTTTAGCGGCGTAAAATTTGGCGGCGTAAACATAGGTCAGTAAAAATTTCCCTTTGGTCAACTTCAGATTCTTTTCGAAATATTCTTTGGCCAACTCGGGATTTCCACCTAAAATGCGTGGCTTTTGTCCGTAGATGCTGCCGAAAAACAAATAGGTTGCACCGTAAAAATACGTCGAATCCAATTGGAGCACCCGATGCATAATGGCTTCCACTTTGGGCAAGTCGAGCAACGCTCCCGGATCTTGCAAAGAAAGATTAATATAACCGGCCCAGGAAAATCCCATCCAGAACAAGGCAGGCACATCTCTGCGCTTTGCCTGCTGCAAAAACGTATTTAAAGATTTCCTGTTTTTCGCCCAATCTTGCGGCAACGGCGTGGTGAGCCGTAATGCGGAAAGGGCATAATTTCTAGCCCGCAAATACAAGGCTCTGGCCTGATCCGGCACAGTATCTTCTTCAAAAGCTAAGGCGTAACCGGCGTACCCTTGGGCCAACATCAACCGAAGTTGCGGATTTTCAGGATCGCTTTTTAATATGCCTTCCAGAAGTTTCAAATTGGAAGCCAATGCCGGTCGGGCAATGCTCAAATCACTTTCTTCGTAGAATGCAGGCATGGCCGTTTCAAAAATCGGGGTCATTTGCCTAAGCGCGTATTGGCGCATGCTGCAACTGCTGAGCAGGAAAACATTCAAAATGAATATCGCTACAATTAACTTAGCCACAATTTTTTCCTTAAAATTTAGTCCGTAATTCCTAAAAATAAGCCCTTGGATGCACCACGATTATTAATATGATGACATTAAGAACAAGCTTTCCATTCTGAGCCAGCCTTAGCAGGAGAGGCTCTCTTAAAGCAGCAATTACCTATAATAATGTTAAGGATTCTTCGTCCCGCCGAAGTGGAACTACCATTGACATGTGGTAGGCTGTCATTCTGAATACCGATTCTCGGGATGAAGAATCCCTTACGTCCGTTGCCGCTTTGAAGGAGATTCTTCGCTGCGCTACTATTGACATGATAAGCCCGCAAGTTCATTATTTCAACCCATCCCCTTCCCTTCCCTACGAAGCGTAGGGAAGGGTGCCCAATTAGCTATGGGCATTTGATTAATTGTCGAATTGAAGTCATTGTTCGCCCACCGGCACGCAAAATTGTGGCAGAATGCCAAGTAATTGCGACGGAACTAAGAATTCCGTAAATCTGTTGCTGCTTTGGAAGGGATCGCCGCGTCACTCGCTGCGCTCGCTCCTACAATGACATCCAGCCATTACCTATTTTATTTCAACAACTCAACAAACCATCACAAATACTTAGGCACCCATCCATGCGATAGCAGGGAGGGGCCGGGGGTGGGTTTTAAAGGCAACAATGTCACTGTCTTAATAATCCGTGGCGCATGCCACGGTTCCCGGCCTCGGAATGACAGCCTACTTTGCTTTAAATCCCATCTTCCCCTTTATTTACCAGCCTTCTCCGCTTCCCGTTTCTTGCGCTCTTCGGCCAATCGATCGAGACTATCCAAAACACCTTTTTCCAGGAACGGTTTAAACAAATCAATCGGAATCGGGAAAAGTGTTGTGGTGTTGTTTTCCGAACCGATGTCCAGCAGGGTTTGCAGATAGCGCAACTGCAAGGCCGAAGGGCTGGAATCAATAATACGTGCCGCCTGGGTCAATTTATCTGCAGCCTGGAATTCCCCTTCCGCGGCAATAATTTTAGCCCGTCGTTCGCGTTCGGCCTCCGCCTGACGCGCCATGGCGCGCTTCATCTCTTCCGGCAGGTCGATGTGTTTGATTTCCACCAAAGAAACTTTAATACCCCAGGGATCGGAATGCTGATCGATAATCTCCTGCAGGCGCGCATTGATGCGATCGCGTTCGGTTAACAGCTCATCCAGCTCAATCTGCCCGACCACACTACGTAAGGTGGTTTGCGAAAGTTGCGATGTGGCAAAGAGGAAATTTTCCACCTCCACGACACTCTTTTCAGGATTGACCACGCGGAAATACAAAACGGCATTCACCTGCACCGAAACGTTGTCCTTTGTGATCACATCCTGAGGCGGTACGTCCATAACCACCGTTCGCAAGCTAACTTTTACCATACGATCGACCAGGGGAATCAACAAAATAATTCCAGGCCCTTTCCCGCCGACCAGACGACCCAATCGGAAAATCACGCCGCGTTCGTATTCCTTTAGAATACGAATTGAGCTAGACAAAATTAAGATTACAAATATGATTAAGGTGACAAGTAATTCCATAATAACTCCTTATTTTGGATTTGATTAACATTTTTTATTCTATTGGTACCAAAAATAACGGCGCCTTAGGACTTTTTACTTTCCGGTATTGAATTTTCTATCGGCACCACTTTGAGTTTAAGCGTTTCCTTATCCGCTTCTACCACTTTAACCCGTTGTCCTTTTTTACAAGGCACCTCGCTGACCGCTTTCCAAAATTCACCATGAATTTTAACCGTTCCTTCGGGATTTAACGCTTTGAAGACCACGCCTTCTTCGCCAATCATACCCACTAGGCCGGTCGTGGGCTTTTTGCGATAGGTTTTAATGGCCATGCCAATGACAAAAACGAAAAACAGAACACTCAAAATCACTACAAAAGTAATCACCTGCCAGGACAAACGTAAAAACGGTAACGGACTATCGAACAACATAACACTCCCCATGACTAATGAAATCACCCCACCGATGGTTAGCAACCCGAAACTGGGAATTTTAATTTCCAGCAAAAACAGAATAACGGCGAATAAAATCAGTAGCACCCCGGCATAGTTGACGGGTAATGTTTGCAACGCATAAAGGCCTATAATCAAGCTGATGCCCCCGACGACACCAGGCAATATGGTGCCAGGATTGTACAATTCGAAAAGTAAACCGTAAATGCCCAACATCAGCAAAATGTAGGCAATGTTCGGATTGCTTAGCGTATCAAGAATGCGCTGACGCCAGCTCATTTTAAACGTAATTACCTTGGCATGAGCGGTGCGTAACACCACTTTGCTTCCGTCATCCAATTCCACCCGCTTGCCGTCAATTACCGTTAACAGCGAATTCAAAGTGGGAACCAGATAATCGATCACGTGTAATTTCAGAGCTTCTTCCGCCGTAATGTTAGCACTTTCGCGAATGGCCTTTTCCGCCCAGTCCGCATTGCGTCCCCGTTTTTTAGCAAGACTTCGAATTTTGGCAACCGCATCATTGGTGACTTTTTCCAGCATGGTTTTGCTCATCGCGCTGTCCGGCTTACCGCCCGTGGGGCTGCTGCCGAAAACCGGATGCGCCGAACCGATATTGGTGGAAGGCGCCATGGCTGCAATATGCGCCGCATAAGTCACAAACACACCGGCAGAAGCGGCTCTGGAACCAGGAGGCGCAACATAAACCGCTACCGGCACTTTTGAAGACTGAATGGCCTTCACGATGCGATGCATGGATTCCATTAATCCGCCAGGCGTATCCAATTGAATCACTAGTAATTGAGCCTGCGCCTCTTCCGCTCTTTGAATGGATTGCGTAATATATTCGGTAGCTACGGGATTGATTACTCCGTCGACAATAATACGATGAACGACCTGCGCCAAAGAGAGATTAAATAAAATAAAAACGAGAACGAGCGAAAATGCAATTCGCTTCATTTTGCCTCCAAATCGCTTAATTAGGCATCAAAAAAATAGAACAAGTTGGCCATTAAGTCAAGAAAATCGTAGAACTCTCCGGATACTACTTTTGACAAAATCTAAAACCGTTCTCCAATGACCGGATGCATTACCAAAGGCCGAAAAATCGGTTCTATAAACATTTATTAAATTCTCTCAAATTTGTTGCTTCCTACTATTGACTGCAGAGTGGGCTGTTATTCCGAATTACCGCATCAGCGGAATGAGAAATCCCTGGTTTGTTAGATTAGACGTGCTTGCGAATCCCGTTTTAAAACCCATCCCCGCTCGGGGTTGTCTCAAAAGTTACGAAAAAAATATTTTAATCGGATTATTGAAAGTTTTTGCAATACCCAATCCACTTTTTCCCTAATTTCAGTACGAGCAAAAAAAATAGCAACGAGCTGAAGCTCAGGGCTATCGAAAATCAACCGTCCTTTTCAGGACGGTAATTTTGATTTGGTTGGACATTTAATTCCCACAAATGAATTTGTGGGCTAATGGCGAGCCGTCCCTGATGGGACGGGTTTAAATGTCGGATAATCCAAAACCCATCGCGGAGCGATGGGGTGCCCATAGCCCATATTTTCAAATATGGGTAAAATGATACCCACCACCAAAATATTTGTCCCGAATGGGACAATTGAAAAAATTAATGAAAGGTCGTTTTTGAAATGGAAAATTAATAAATATTCATCATCTTTTGCTTTTGGGACAGCCCCGGTGCCTAATTAGCTGCGGGCATGTGGTGAATTGTTTGAATTGAAGTGATTATTCGCCCACCGGCACATAAAATTGTGGCCGAATGGAAGGTAACTGCGACGGAACGAAGAATCCCTTGCATCCGTTGCTACTTTGGAGGAGATTCCTCGTCACTCAGAAGCGTGACTCGGAATGACAGGCTGGGGAGCCACATCAAACAACTGGTGTACACCACCGGCTGCACAAATAATGATTCACGGTTAACGAATATACGGATACACAAATAACGACTTTCCCTTCAACCCTTACACTCTTAACCCTTAACGCTTAACTATTTCCCCCATTCAACCATTTAACTATTCAACAATTCAACCAAAATCCGATTAACGAATAACGATTTTCACTTAACCCTTCACCTCTTAACCCATAATTTAAATTTCCCGCCTATTTACAAACCGCTTCGTTTTTATTATATTGAGGTCACCTCCCATCCCTTTATGATCACCTATCATTGGGGAGAATAACATGTTGAATTTTAAGTCTTTTCTTATCGTCTTAATTTTATTTGTTGGTATTAACATTGGAAAATCAACCGCACAAAATAATATTCTTCGCCATTATGCGCCGATTGATATCAATCAATGGACACTGTGGTTCAGCCAATGGGGTACCGGCTGCGATGATCCTTATTCCAAATGGTTTTCCGGTTATTTCCCCATAGAAAAAGGCGGTGTCATTTATGATGATGAAGTTCTCTGGGGCGGCGTGGTTCATGATGGGCGGACGCCGGCCTTGCGCGTTGGCGGTATGCTTTTTAGAAGCGGCGTAGTTCCCGGCTGGATTATTAAAGAAGGCTCTCCGGACAAATGGCCGGAAACCGTTGACCCGAATTCGCCCCGAGTGCGTATCTATCGTATGCGCCGGGATATCTTTCATATTGATCCCGATTCGTTAAAACAGGATGCTGCCATTACTTTTCATGTACCACTTGATCAGGTTACTGCGGAATTAACCGATTCACTCCGTGCCCGATACATGAAAGATTGGAATGAATGGCCGGCGGATTTGGGCGCGCCTTATTACGATCGTAATCGCAACGGCAAATACGATCCCGATTACGATGAACCCGGCATTTTAGGCGCCGATCAGGTTATTTGGTATGTGGTTAATGATGCCAATGACTCCAGATCGATGAACTTGCTTGGTTCGCCGCCGATAGGTATTGAGCTGCAAATTACGGTTTGGGCTTACCGACTTGGTTACTGCCAAACGGTTTTCCGGCGCTACCGCTTGATTAATAAATCGGGCGCCGTTATCGATTCCATGTTTTTCAGCCAGTTTGCCGAGCCCGACCTTGGTGATTTTCGCGATAATCTTGGCGGATGCGACAGCGCACGAAGTTTTGCCTTTGTTTACAACGGTCAGGCAAATGATGATTTATTCAATCGGCTTGGAATGGCGCCTCCCGCCGTAGGATATATTTTACTGCAAGGGCCTGCGGTTCCGGCTTGGGATAGTACGGGTATCGTTAATTTTAAAAGAACAAGTCACATTAGAAACTTACCCATGACTTCTTTTTGGCTCCATCAAACCGGTGGCGGTGTTCCTCCCCCGACGCTCGGCGATTATGAGAACGGAGCTCTGGATGCCTATGCCATTTTAAACGGGTATGCATATAGAGATGCCTACAGATTATGGCCGCAACATAAAGTAAGTTTGCCTTATTCGGTCATTACAAAGTTTCCAGCCAACGGCAATCCGTTAACAGGTCAGGGCGATATTGACGGAAAGGGAAATAGCGTTGGGCCTGGCACACGTTACTTTTTCATGAATACCGGGCCGTTTACCATGCAACCGGGTGATGTTCAGGATATTATTGTAGCCACCGTGGGCGCCATTCCGGATGCTTTAGGCGATAACTATTCTTCTTTAAAAAATTTATTTCGCCTCATGGATGCCGTGCGCCAATTCTACGGTTATTTTCCTGATTTTCAGGAACCGCTTGGCCCGCGCAATCCCAAACCTACACCAACCGACACAACCAAGTTTTATTATTTCCATTTGGAGAATTCAAGTCCCAATCCGTTTACACAAAATACACTGATTAGATTTCAACTGCACGCCCCTTTGCATGTTCAACTGACCGTTTACAATATGCTGGGACAAAAAATTCGCACTCTGTTTAACGGAACGTTGAGTAAGGGACAATTCGGTTTTCGTTGGGACGGGAGAAACAGTGCCGGCATTTTGGTGCCATCGGGTGTTTATTTTGTGCGCTTAAAAAGCCAACGATTGGTACAGTGGCAAAAGATTTTATTCTTAAAATAGCATAACCCTTGCACTCAATGGGCATTGCTTTTATCTTTATGGCAAAAAAAAGGTTACAGCCATGGACCAATCAAACAATTTAATTGAGAATCTGTTTCTTTGGGCCGAACGCATTGTTTATTTATTGATCGCCATTCTGCTGCTTATTACCGCATTTTTCCTGATTTACAATTCAGGTTTGGCTCTGATTCATTCCTTCGAAGAAAAAGACTTTATCCGGGGCGCTCTGCATGTGATCGATCGCGTGCTGTTAACATTGATGGTTGTGGAAATTATTTACACGGTAAAAATATCGCTGCGAGCTCACACGCTTTCCGTTGAACCGTTTATCATGGTCGGCCTTATCGCCTCGATTCGGCGTATTTTGATCATCAGCGTGGAAAGCGCATACCTGACCGAACGCTTTAATCAGCACATGATCGAGATGGGCGTGCTTGGGTTTATTATTATTGTGTTGATTTTTAGCCTGCTGGCCTGCAGGAAGAAAAAGCTTTGAAAATCAGGATTTTACTTTTGTCCGCATCCTTCATCACCGCACCAGCAGCATCTTCTCCGTCTGCACGGTTCGCCCGTCGATTTGCAATCGATACAAGTACACTCCGCTTGGTAAATCACCCGCATTAAAATGCACGCGATAGTTTCCCGACCGTTGCCGCGCTTTGACCAATTGCCCGACCTTTTGTCCCAATAAATTGTAAACATTCAGTTCCACCAAAGCGGTGGAAGGTACGTAAACGGAATAAGCGATAATCGTTGTCGAATTAAACGGATTCGGATAGTTGGCGCTTAATTTGGATGTCTTTACCAACAAATTGCCGCCGATTATTGCCGACGGCTCATCCACATTGATCGGGAAAAATACGGGCTTGCAATTATATCCGGAAACCACAATATCCGCCGAGCCGGTTTGCGAAAGCGGCGGATCGATTCTGATCTCGGCATTACCCAAAGAATCGGTGTAACCGAACCCGTACAACAATGAATCCTTAATTAAAGCGCAGGTCAATTGCGAAACGGGCTCTCCGTCGGAGGTCACATGTACTTCAATGGAAGTGGTATTTAAAAAGATCGTTTGAGGATATTCCGCTTCCACCGGAATGGGTTCTTCCGTCCAAATTCCCAATGCGGGATCGCTGAGAACATTGCAATCATAAAAGCACCAACGCATAGCTCCTTCTTCATGCTGATCGGGCGCATTGACCCACGGCGCGGTCTTGATTTTAGAATATTTATGCGCCTCGCCAATACGAAAATATCGATCCGCATAAATGGCATTGACAAATTCCCGTTGCAAATGGGTGGACGGCCCTTCCGTTGTTCCTTCATTGAACCAGCCGTAACGCGAATTGCCCACGAATCCGACGGCAAAATTATTAATCTTCACCATTTCTTCGGCAATGCAATCTTCATAATCAAAGGCGCCGCAATCACAACCCTGGGTATTTACCAATGTAAAATTGTGCGTTACCCCGTCCACCTGTGAAAAATTTTCATCCGTAATATCGCTGCTGTACAAACGCATGACATAAGTCGTGTTGGCGTGCCCCGCATGGTACACAAAGGACTTGCCCCGATTGATTTGTTGCATGATGGTACTTCCGCTCCATTGCGCGGGCGCCAAATCGCGATCGTACAATGTTACAAAAGGATCATCTTCATTAATGCCATCAGTCGTGTAGCCGTTATCATCATGGTGCCCGACCAGCAAATCCATGTAATCGGCGCCCCAAGTCAAAGGATCATCCCACAATTTTTCCCCTGCCAGCAAAGGGCGGTTCAACTCACCGGTCACCGGATTATCCTGATAGCTTATGATTTTGTGCAGCATCCGCTGCAATTCTTCCGAATTACTGAATGGTAATCGGGCCACGGAAACCTCGGGCAGTAAATCATCCTCGCCGATTTCGCCCCATTTGTCATCGCCGTCATCGTTCCACGTGCCGTCCAAAGCCGAATAGTACAAATCCGCAGGGATGTTGTCATCCTGATAAATTTGATCCGATTGCACCACACAATAAAATCCGCAATAAGGAACCCATTCCACATCGCCGCCCAAAAGCACATATTCGATGTTGTGGCGATTATATTCCTGAATGATAAAATTGCGTATGGATTCCTTATGGGTCGGTGCGGGCATAACGGAATAAATGGAATCCGTACTCACGATGCGCATTTTAATGCCGCGAATTAAATACAAGTATTCCAGAGCGTTGAAGGCGTCGGTAAATTGCGAAGGCGTAACAATGAGAAGCCGGTAAGTGCTATCGGAACGCGTTTCCGTTTGTGGATAGGAATCGATTGCATCCGGATTTTGAGCAAAAGCCGACACGGCATTCCGAATTTGCGGAGACGACTTCAGTAAGCCCAATGCCTTTTGCGCTTTCGGCGATTGACTTGTGTGGATACGAATGGTAATCGTCGAGTAATAAAAAAGCTTTCCATCCGCAGGCAGATAGATCGTCGGAGTAAAAACACTCAAAGCAAAAGCGTAACCGTTCATAAAAGAGGTGCTAAGCTTGCCGCTTAATTTGGCCGGAAAATTTTCATGGCTTTGGTACAAGCGTTCGTCTTTAACGAATCGGGCGGGTGAGGCAATCGAAACAGGCCGCGAAAATTGCGCAGGCAACAGATTAAAGGTGCCTGGTATTTCCTTCCGGTCGGAAGGCAAAATTTCCATGGAATCCGCGACTTCTCCTGGCGGCAATAACAAAGAAAGCGCATGATACGGCAAAAGCGGTTGTCCTGGTTGGCCCATCTGCTTTGTGCCAGGAAAGCGGATGATCTGGTAACGACCGTGTTGTTCAATTGTGTATTGATTAAAATGATAGACCTTTTCAATGGTAGCGGCCTGAAGCCCAAAAACAAAAAAGAGAAACGACGTTAAGAGCATTAAAATTTTCATGGTGAAATGTCCTGTTTTACCTAACATGAATTTCGTTTAAAATAATACATTTAAAAGCATCGAACAACTTTTATAGTATCGGAGCTTTGGGGAATGTTCTAATTTGCCGTCTTTCCTTTAAGCATCATTTCGATTGTTAATATCGAATCAAAATCTTTTTAAATTTCACGGAACAATCCGCACCTTGGCAAATTGTTAATCTCAATATGAAATAAAACATGCCTTTAGTTCGTTAGACAAAATAACGCAAATGATTTGCAATGGAGATATTCAATAAAATGCATTTGTTTGAAAAACGTACTCGATAAAAAAATTTGCATTAATAAATAAAATATCTTATTATTTGATAACAATTATTATTTAATTAAACCGGATTGAGAATGACGGACAAAGAAAAAATAGACAGATTTATTCAAAAATGCAGGGAACATCATTTGAGTGTTACCCCGCAGCGTTTGGCGGTTTACCGTGAAATAATGGATGACCATTCGCATCCGAATCCCGAAACAATTTACAAACGGGTTAAGGAGCAGTTCCCGACGATCTCGTTTGCTACCGTGTACAAAACGTTGGAAACCTTTGAAAAATACGGTATTATCTCGATCGTGACAACCATCCACAACACGGTTCGCTACGACCCGATTACCGAACCGCACCACCATGCCATTTGCGTGCGCTGCAAAAAGGTCATTGACATTTTTGACGATCAGTTAAATCATTTAACCGTACCTGAGGCCGTAACCAAAGGCGGGAATCAGTACTTGGGTTATTCGGTACAGTTCAATATTATTTGTGCGGATTGTTTGGCAAAAGAAAAAAATCAATAAAATTTGAAATTTAACCTGGGGTTGGGAATAAACCCCGTTTTTTTAGGGTTTTATATAATAATAATTATCATTTAATAATTTATTTCATATAAACAAAAAGGAGAAATTATGGAACACAAACAACTTATCGACAAGCTCAACACCAATGTTGCTAACCTGCAGGTACTTTACGTTAAGCTGCACAATTATCATTGGAATGTTCGTGGCGCACAATTCTTCAGCATTCATCAGGTCACGGAAAGTTATTATGAT
>JALWEA010000266.1 GCA_027039465.1 Calditrichia bacterium
CCACCAAGACCGAGGTAAATTTTGAGGAAATAATAAGCGAAGGGAGTGAATATACCATGATTGTGGAAACTTTAATCGAAATGCGCAAGAAATGGGAGAATAAAGGAATTCAAAAAGGGCTACAGGAAGGCGTTCAAAAAGGAATTATACAAACTGCAATCGAACTTTTAAAAGAAGGTTCGAGCGTGGAATTTGTGGCTAAGGTTACCAAGTTGCCCATCATAGAAATCGAAAAATTAAAGCAAAACATTGGTTAAGATTCAAAAGACCTAAATTGGAGTTCAATTTCATATTTTTTATAAACTTTCTGTTTCATCATGGCACGGAAAAAGGACGAAATCAAAGATTTTTACGATCGTTCCTACAAAAAGCTGTTCAGTTACAAAGGCTTTGTCAAACAACTTTTACAGGGCTTCGTCCGCCTGAAATGGGTGGAACGGGTGGACTTTGACAAAATTACACTGGAACCTGTCAGCTTCATCGATCGGTTGTTTAAAAAGAAAGAAGCGGACATTATTTGGAAACTGCCGCTTAAAGAGGGTTCGGAAATTTACCTATACTTGCTTTTGGAATTCCAGTCCGCCGTTGATAAAACCATGGCCTTGCGTTTTGCCAGTTATATTTTAAATTTCTACGCGGAACGCATTGCCAAGGAAAAGAACAAACGCTTGCCTGTTGTTTTTCCTTTGCTGCTTTACAACGGCAAACAGCGCTGGAATGCAGCCAGGAGTCTGCAAGAGATGATCGAATTGGTCGATCCGTCTTTACGGGAATATTTGATTCGCTTTAAATACTTTGCCATTGACATCGGAAGTTTTAGTAAACGCAGTCTGATCAAATTGCGCAACAATTTGGTTTCGGCCATTTTCCTTTTGGAGAATGCACGAAACGAAAACGAATTAGACAGCGTTTTAAAAGAGATCGTAGAGATTGTCAAGTCTGAGATGGACAAGGAATTGTTGGTCCGCTTTGGCGATTGGTTAGAAATGCTTTTTAAGCGAACCACCAAGGCCGAGGTAAATTTTGAGGAAATAATAAGCGAGGGGAGTGAATATACCATGATTGTGGAAACATTAATCGAAATGCGCAAGAAATGGGAGAATAAAGGAATTCAAAAGGGCTTTTTAGACGGAAAGCAAATAGGTAGGCAAGAAGGCATCCGGGAAGGAATGCAAAAAGGAATACAAAAGGGAATGCAAAAAGGAATTGTACAAACCGCAATCGAACTTTTAAAAGAAGGCTCAAGTGTGGAATTTGTGGCTAAGGTTACCAAGCTACCCATCAGAGAGGTTGAAAAGCTAAAACGAAATATTGGTTAAGTTTTAATCTATTACAAACAGGAAAATAAATTCATTTTTTATAAAATTGCTATTTCATCATGGCACGGAAAAGCGATGCGATCAAAGATTTCTACGGTCGTTCCTACAAAAAACTGTTTAGCCACAAAGGCTTTGTTAAACAGCTTTTGCAAGGCTTCGTCCACCTGAAATGGACAAGGAACTGTTGGCTCGCTTTGGCGATTGGTTTGAAATGCTTTTTAAGCGAACCACAAAGACCGAGATAAATTTTGAGGAAATAATAAGCGAAGGGAGTGAATATACCATGATTGTGGAAACTTTAATCGAAATGCGCAAGAAATGGGAGAATAAAGGAATTCAAAAAGGGCTACAGGAAGGCGTTCAAAAAGGAATTATACAAACTGCAATCGAACTTTTAAAAGAAGGTTCGAGCGTGGAATTTGTGTCTAAAGTTACCAAGCTACCCATCAGAGAAATCGAAAAATTAAAAAAGAATTTGGATTGAGCTTCGTTGTCAATCATGTTTAAGTAGAAAATTTAAACTTAATTTTATTTGGCATTGAAAAAGTTAAGATAAAAATCACTTGTTTTTCCTCTATTATTGAATTTCGTTAAAAAATAACAAATTGGATTATTTATCGATAAATTATTAATTTAATTGTTTTAAGAAAAAGTATGATGCGGAATCGAAATTTTCGCCGAAAAAATTTGACTTAATCCGTGATAAGAAAAAAATGGCTCGAAAGAAAGTTAAAAAAAGAAAGCCACGCACCAAGCATCGTCGCCAAGGTTGGGGCTTTCTACTATTAGGCATTGCGGTTATCTTATTTTTGTCCATTGTCTCTTTTGATGTGCGAGACCCGATAACACTAGTCGGTGCAGCCCACCAGGCGCCGGTGCACAATTGGTTCGGACGCATTGGTGCTGTAATTGCCTACTATTTAATGCAATGGACCTTGGGATATCCCATTGTTATCCTGCCACTTATTTTAGGCTTGTACGCCGTACAAATGATTATGGAAAAAAGGCTTGCCTGGGTTAAAGGATTGAGCTATTCCTTAATTATTTGGGGTTTGATGTTTTCCGTTTATTTGGCCATGCCCGAAGCTTTGCGTACCAACGGTCAGATGGCCGAATATTATCCGAGCGGATTGATCGGAGGGTGGTTGGCCTCGGAGTTGGTACTTTATTTGGGCTCGTTTGGTAGTATTACACTTTTAGTTATTTTAACTTTAACATTGCTCATTGTCAATGTCCGGTTGGAAATTGCTCCGGCTTTTGATCTATTGTCCAAAGCCTTAAATGCCTTAACCACCGTCTTTGGAAATTTGTATCATTCTTTGGAAGGCAAATTCTCGAAGCGCTTCGTACCGGCTCCGATCGGGCCGTCAACTGAAGCAACGGAAAAAGAGAATCCGTTGGAAGATTTATTGCCTCCCGAGAAAGAAGACCTACCGGAAATTCATTTGCCGGATGCGAAAATCAAAGAAGATCTTAGCGAAATTCCGTCGCAGGAAAGCGAAGATTTACAACCGGCTTTGGAAGATTTAACCGTATCCGATGATGAAGAAGAACCCTCAACTTTTGAACAAGGTATTCAAACGGATTTGGATTCTTTGTTAGCTCAGTTGGATGCCGCCCGACAAACCGAGACGTCCGGGCAACCTGATAACGTAAGTAAACCCATTGCTCCGAATGATCAACCGCCTGCGGAGGATATTGATTTTGAAGTACAGGAAGAAGTAAAGGATGTTGAAACCGATTATGATCATTTGGTTAAAGAGAGCATTGCCAAATTTGAATTTCCTTCGATCGAATTATTAGCCGAACCGCCGGAAACCGTTGAAACCGGTGTAACGCGCGAAGAATTGAAAAGTAATGCGGAATTGTTGGAATCACGCTTGGCGGAATTCGGTATTATTGCCAAAGTCATTCGTGTAACCGCAGGGCCGGTAATTACCTTATACGAATTGCAACCGGCCCCTGGTGTAAAAGTCAGCTCAATTGTGGCTTTGGCTAACGATTTGGCGTTGGCAATGGAAGCGCGGGGCATTCGCATTATTGCTCCCATTCCTGGTAAGGCTGCCGTTGGTATTGAAATTCCAAACCGCAATCCGCAAATGGTTTACTTAAAAACGTTGATTCGTTCCGAAAAATTTGCCACTAGTCAGTACGAATTGCCTTTGGCTTTGGGTAAAACCATTAGCGGTGAATCGTACATTGCCGACTTGACTAAAATGCCGCATCTTTTAATCGCCGGTGCTACGGGATCCGGTAAAAGTGTGGGTATTAATACCATTTTAATGTCTTTGATGTACGCGGTCAATCCGGCCAAAGTTAAATTCATGCTTGTGGATCCGAAAAAATTGGAGCTTTCCATTTACAACGAATTAAAGGATCATTATTTGGTCTGGCGGCCGGATTTGGATGAAACGGTCATTACCAAACCCAGCAATGCCATTAGCATGCTGAATAGTATGGTGCTGGAAATGGAACGCCGCTACGAATGGCTGTCGGAAATTCATGC
>JALWEA010000267.1 GCA_027039465.1 Calditrichia bacterium
GTTGCCCGTTTGGCTGGGTGCGATCAATCCCAATTTTTGCGCTTCGTTTAAATCGATTTGTTTGCTCTTTAAATAGTCAAGCAGTTTATTGTTGGCGTCAGGCGCATATCCGAGACGAAATTTTTTAATGGTAAAATCGGAAAGCCCTCGTTTTCTGAAATATTCCAATTGTTTTTTATTAGCCGAATCAAATAAACGAGCTTCGAAAAAAGCGCTGGCGGTTTCATTAATTTCGTAAAGCTTTTGAAAGTAGGTCTTTTCTTTTTCATCCTGCACAAAATCCGTTTGCGGCAGGGCGATACCGGCAAAATCGGCGGCGCGACGCACCGCTTCAATAAACGAAAGCTTTTCGTATTCCATGATAAAGGTAAACACATTGCCGCCGCGTCCGCAACCGAAACAGTGAAATATCTGCTTGCTCGGGCTTACCATGAACGAAGGTGTTTTTTCCGTGTGGAAAGGACAAAGGCCCTTGTAATTAGCGCCTGCTTTTTTCAGATTCACAAATTGTGAAATGTAATGAACAATGTTTACCGAATTGCGGATTTCATCGATTTTTTCGCTGCTAATTCTGCCCATAATTATTTAAAAAATATAAAGTTGACAATAATCGTTACGCTTTCTAAATTAAACATTTAAGTGAATGCATAGCAAATAAATTATTATCTGTTTTTCATAGGAAACCGAACAATGAATAAAAAGTTCGAAAAAGTTTAAACGGAAAGGATGATCGTATGAGCGCTCCTTTAAATCAACCGGAAAATCAAATAAACATCGAATTGGGCGAACAGGAAGCGGAAGGTATTTACAGCAATTTGGTGCTGATTACCCATTCTCCGGCCGAGTTTGTATTCGATTTTACAAGAATTTTACCCGGCAAACCCAAAGCCAAAGTTTACGCCCGCATCGTTATGGCGCCTCAACATGCCAAATCTCTTTTAAAAGCCTTGGAAGAAAATATTCGCAAATATGAAGAACAGTTCGGGGAAATTGTAATCCACGGGCAGGAGCACAGCAATAAGAATATCGGTTTCAGAGGATAGGGCAAATTTGATTTTTGCAGGAATAACAGATGGAGAACACCAACTTGACCCGCTGCGCTTGGGTTCCGTTAGATGATGCGCTTTATGTGGATTACCATGATCGGGAATGGGGTGTACCTGTTTACGACGACCGGAAATTATTTGAATTCCTGATATTGGAAGCATTTCAGGCCGGACTTAGCTGGCGCACCGTTTTGCACAAACGGGAAAATTTTCGGAAGGCTTTTGACGGATTTGATCCGCAAAAAGTGGCATTTTACGATGATGCCAAAGTTAATGAATTGATGAATAATGCGGGTATCATTCGAAATCGTTTGAAGATTTTGGCTGCCATAAATAATGCCCGCGCCTTCCTTAAAATTCAGGAAAAATACGGCAGTTTTAAGGATTACATCTGGCGATTTACCGACGGTAAACCCATTGTCAATCACTGGAAATCCGATGATGAAGTTCCGGCCCGAACCGAGCTTTCCGATATTATGAGCAAGGATTTGAAACAGCACGGATTCAAATTTGTCGGTTCAACGATCGTTTACGCTCATGCGCAGGCAACGGGTATGGTGAACGACCACATCACGTCCTGTTTCCGCCATGACGAATTGGCCAAACAATTTGGCGGTCATGAAGAATAACCTGTAATTATTTTAAGCAAAGCTTGCTTTCAATTAAACCTTTTTGTTAATTTCTTTTACACTTCTTTTAAGGATGAAACTACTTAAACGGATTTTTTTATTGTTTGATTTTTAGCATTAACCCTTCTTAAGATAGGACGGGTTTATCCATGAAAATCATCATTACCGGCGCATCGGGTTTTATTGGTCGTCATCTGGTTCATTATTTTGACCAAACGGGGCATCGGGTTGTAGCCCTTAGTCGAAATCCTGAAAAAGCGCAAAGTCAATTTCATTCCGGCGTTACCTGCCTGCCGTTCAAAATGCACGATCCTTCTACATGGTTAGATGAATTGACCGATGCGGATGCGCTAATTAATCTGATCGGTGAAAACATTATGAGCCGCCGCTGGACAAATTCGTACAAAAAGAAATTACGCCAAAGCCGGATTGATTCGGTAAGGACGATTTTTAAAGCGCTGCAAGCCACAAGACCGCAAAAGATTACTTTAATTCAAGCTTCGGCCGTCGGTTATTACGGGAATACTTCGATGCCTGTTGACGAACAGGCTGCTGCGGGTAGCGATTTTTTGGCGCGATTAACTTACGATTGGGAACGGGCTACAGAGGCTATTGCCGAGTTGGGAGTCCGTCGAATCATAACGCGTTTTGGGGTAATTTTGGGCAAAGACGGCGGAGCGCTGGCAAGACTAATTCCCATTTACAAAGGATTTTTGGGCGGAACGATCGGCAGCGGTGAACAAGGTTTCTCCTGGATGCATATCGAAGACCTGCAGCGTGCCATGAATTTTATTTTGCAGAAGGAAACCTCGGAAGAGGTATTTAATTTTGTTTCGCCCAAACCCGTTAGCCAGAAGGAATTGAATCGCACGTTAGCAGAAGTTTTGAAACGTCCGGCTTTTTGGCGCATTCCGGAGTTACCGGTAAAGTTGCTGATCGGTGAAATGGGGAAGGCATTAATTCTTGGCGGGCAATACGTACAACCGGCAGCATTGCTCAATGCAGGGTTTGAATTCCGGTTTGAAAATATGAAGGATGCGTTAATTGATTTGCTGCGGGGCGGCTCTGACTGATAGCTATCAGTCCCAAATATGTGCCGGCGGCAATGAAACAATAACCAACAGGGAGTTTCCGCATGATCTCAAAAATCTATTCTGCCGCGCTCATGGGCATTGATGCTTATCCCATTGAAATCGAAACCAACATGGAACGCGGCTCTCCCTATTTTAACATTGTCGGTTTGCCGGACAATGCGGTTAAAGAGAGTCGGGAACGCGTGGTCGCTGCCATCCGAAATTCCGGTTATCGTTTTGTTTACCAACGGCGCATCACCGTAAACATGGCACCTGCGGACATCAAAAAGGAAGGTTCGGCTTACGATTTGCCGATAGCAATCGGCATCATGGCTGCCTCCGGCGAAATCGAATTGGGTGCGGTGGACGGCTACATGATTTTAGGGGAATTGGCTTTGGACGGTTCATTGCGTCCCATTCACGGCAGCCTGTCCATCGCCATCAAAGCCAATGAAATGAATTTTAAAGGACTGATTTTGCCGGAAGAAAATGCGCGCGAAGCGGCCATGGGCAGCACTAAAACGCAAATTTTTCCCATGGGACATTTGACCGACGTAGTGAACTTTTTAAACGGCAAAGCCGCTATTGAACCGTTTAAAGTTGATATTCACGAAATTTTTGCCCAGGAAAGCAAATCGCCTTTGGATTTGAGCGATGTGAAAGGGCAGGAGCACGTAAAACGGGCCATGGAGGTAGCGGCAGCCGGTGGGCACAACATGATTATGATCGGGCCGCCCGGTTCCGGTAAAACCATGCTTGCCCGAAGATTCCCGACCATCTTGCCGTTGATGAGTCTGGAAGAAGCCATTGAAACCACCAAAATTCATTCCGTTGCCGGATTATTGTCATCGGATCACGGTTTGGTGGGTGTGCGACCTTTCCGTTCACCGCATCATACCATTTCCGATGTGGCGTTGATTGGCGGCGGACGTTTCCCTCGGCCGGGTGAAGTAAGTTTGGCGCATCACGGTGTGCTGTTTTTGGACGAATTGCCCGAATTCAAAAAGAATGTGTTGGAAGTATTACGTCAGCCTATGGAAGACGGCAGAGTATCCATTG
>JALWEA010000268.1 GCA_027039465.1 Calditrichia bacterium
CGGCTTTCATGGAAGGTGAACCGGATCAGGTTGGCGGCGGCACGATTGAATTGGTCGATCGGGATTACATTTATTGGGCCGAACCTCCGGAAAAGGAAGAAGCCGGAACGCCCAATGTAGTCGGTGCTTTGGCCATGGCCAAGGCCTTAACGGTCATGGATGAAATCGGTATGGATAAGATTGCCGAGCATGAAATGGAATTGACTACGTACGCTCTGGAAAAGCTGCATCAATTACCCGGCATTACGGTTTACGGCCCCGAAGACTATTCAAATGTGGAAAATCGCTTAGGTGTTATCAGCTTAAATGTGGACGGGCTTTCCCATGCGTATGTCGCTTCGATTTTGAATTACGAATATGCCATCGGCGTTCGTAACGGCTGCTTTTGCGCACATCCTTATTTAAAGAAACTTTTACATATTTCGCCCGAAGAAGACAAGGCTTTGCAAGAGCGCGTTTTAAATCATGATCGCAGCGATATTCCGGGAGCCCTTCGTATGAGTTTCGGTATGTACAACGGTAAAGAAGATGTGGACGCATTTGTGGAAGCTTTGGCCAATATTGAAAAAGGTGAAATCAAAGCGGAATATGAATTGAATAAGCGAACGGGTGAATATCATCCTAAAGATTTTGATTTTGAATTTGACAAATATTTTGTATTGTAAACAGGACAATTCGGGCCAATACGAATTTAATAACGGGACTTTTTGCGGAGACGCATAATTAATGACAGCGAAAATCTATTACCAGGACGCTTATGCGCGAACAATAAACGCCAAAGTACTTGATCATAAAGAAAAAAACGGCGAGCATTGGCTGCTATTGGATCAAACCGTTTTTTATCCGGGCGGCGGCGGGCAGCTTCCGGACAAAGGCCTGATCTCAGGGAAGCCGTTATTGGAAATTCGTGAAAAAGAAGGAAACATTTGGCACAAAGTTGATTTATCCGAAGAACAAGCGCCCGTAAATTCCGAAGTTCATTTGCAACTGGATTGGCCCTATCGATATTATCAAATGCAGCAACACACCGGCCAGCATTTGCTTTCCGCGCTTTTACATAAACACGGTTATCCTACCGTTTCCGTCCATTTAGGCGAAGTCCACACGTTAATCGAAGTGGAAGGAACCTTACCGGAAAACACGTTGCTGCGTCAGTTGGAAAATAGAGCGCAACAATACATTGCCATGGCTTTACCCGTAAAGATCCACTATGTGGCGCGGGAAGATGTTGATCGGTTTGAGTTACGGCGCCCTCCCAAAGAATTATCAACCTTGCGCATTGTGGAAATCGATGCCTTTGATTTTTCCGCTTGCGGCGGCGTGCATGTGGCCAATACGGCCGAAATCGGGCTCGTTAAAATTTTAGGCAGCGAACGCATCCGCGGACATATCCGTATTAAAGCGGTAATCGGGCAGCGTGCCTTTGATTATTTCGATGAATTGCATCAGGTTAATTTGCTTCTGCGGGAAAAATTGAATACCGATCATTTGCAGTTCAACAGCCGAATTTCCCAAATGCAGGAAGAGATAAGTTACCTGAAAAAATTGGCCAAATTTTACGACAAATACTTTGTTCAATACGAAAGCGCGCGCTTAGCCAAGGAAACAAAAGATATTTTAATTGTTCACAAATTGGAGTATGGCGAACAGAACGATGCGGCGGAAATCGCCAAAAAATTAAGCGGCGATTTCGGGAAGGTTGCGTTCCTTCAATTCGATCGTCGTTTTTACTTGTCATCGCCCGATCCCGAGATTTTGGACACGATTAAATTTCTGAAAGAAAACGCCGATTCTTTGGAAATCAAAGGCGGCGGGCCGCAAGGGTTTTGCCAAGGGATGATGAATAAAAATAATTCGGATGAAATTGCCGAAACAATCCGGCGATTTTTGCGTCGTAAATCATAAACAGCGTGGGCGCAACTTCAATCCGGGCGGCTACGAATGAATTCGCAAAAAAAATTTAATTTATCTAAAGGCGATTCATATTCCGCAATTCAGGATTAATTGTTCGGTTAAATGGGTTAAAAAAGAAAGAATAATTATTTTATTCAGGGAGATCAAGTTATGAGTGGCATTAAAGGTGTGGTTCTATTAACACGCTTGAAATATGTGGAATCCAATTACGGCAAAGACGGGTTAAAACAATTTTTGGATAAATTGGACGTTGACAAGGATAGTCCGCTGTTTCAGCCGGTGATTATTTCCAAAGACTATTCGGAAGATCTGTTACAGGATATCGACAAGGTTTTGCTGAAAGAATATTTTAATGATGATGTAAATAAATTTTATGAATTAGGTGCCTGGAACGCACATCATTTATTACCGACCTATTTTCAAATTTACATTGATGAAAAAAATCCGGGTGGATTTATCGAACAAATGGCACGGTTGCGCCCCCATTTGGTTGGCCTTGGCGAAACGTTAGTCAGTGCGATTGAACCTAATCAATATTTGGTACGTATTAACTACGGCCAGCCTTATCCCGAAAGCGCACGGTTAAGCGAATTGGGATTTATGGAAGAGGGCGTACGAATGTGCGGCGCCAAACAGGTAAAATCAAAAGTCGAGGAAAAAGACGAAACCTCGGTTGAATATCAAATCGAATGGAAATAGACCATGCATCCTTTAACTGTCATTAACGGCGATATCAAAGCATCCCGTAAAATGCGTCGAATGGAACGCTACGAATGGCAGTTGTTTCTCAAATCGTCCATTGTGCAATTGAATGAACAATACAGCGATGAGATTGATGTCCCTTTTATGATTACCAAAGGCGACGAATTTCAAGGCGTATTGAAACATTTGGCAGATGTCAATAAAATTATTTGTAAATTCGAACAGCTTACCTACCCGCTGCAAGTTCGTTTTGGCGTTGGTTACGGAAACATTCAAAAAATGGGCAGTCAAATCACTATCGAGATGGATGGCCCCGCATTTCATCGGGCCTCGAAAGCTTTAAATATCGCCAAGCAAAAGAAACGGGTCGTTTGGTTTAATACGGCTGCCCAGGAATTTGATCTAACCGTGAATACAATCTATTTGCTTATTTTTGCCATTAAGAAAAAATGGAGCAAAAGAAGTTTTAATCGTTATTGGAAATACAAAGAATTCGGAACTTATGAACGGGTGGCCCAAGCCGAAGGCGTTACGCCGCAGGCTGTGTGGGATTCTTTGCGCAATGCGCATGCCACGGAAGTGATTGAGGCGGAACAGATGTTGGAGCGTATTTTCCGCAAGCGCGATCAGGATATGCAATTGGTTACTAATGTCGATAAATTCGATTCATTAGTCTGATCGAATACACTAACAGCACCAAAGCGACCAGCGTTAAAATAGGATTTACGTGCCCCTTCCATTCATACCAATGCACAAAGGGACTATCTTCATTTATGTTAATAAAAATCACCCCGATTAAATTGTAAGTACCGTGCACAATCATGGACGGCCAAATGGAATCGGCGCGCCAGGCGACAAAACCGATGATAATTCCCACGATAAAAATCTGAATAGCCCAGTAGGGATTTTGATGCACCAAAGTCCATGCAATGGATGTTAACAAAACCGCTCTTGTGACATCGCCCTTGTGTTCCAATGAGGTTTGCAAAAAACCTCTGAATAAAAATTCTTCGGAAAATGCGGCCACAATAACCGCACCGGTAATAATTTCAATCCATTCCAAAGGCGTATTGGCTTTTAACGGAAGCAGCATTTGAGCCAGCCAATCCGGCGAGGGAATGATAATTTGTACTAAGCGATCCAGTTCGTCGCCGACCACGGAAAGGGCGATTCCGGCAAGCAAACTAACCCAAAGCATGGCCGATGGGACGCCGTTTAAACGAAAAACCTTACGAATGGAATAACCTTTTATGAAGGCATAAATCAAAGGAATAATCAAAAACAGCACACCGCCGAAGATGTATATAAAACGTGCATTGTTCATCATCTCCACAGGGTCTTGCGCACCGCTCACCATTCCGTAGATAAAAACCAAAAGAATGAGAAAAGCGAAAGCAACCAGCACAACAACCAAAGCTTCCAAAGGTTCCGGATATTGCTTCTTCCCGTTCATCATTTAACCTTCCTTAACATCATGCGGATTTTAATGCCGTAAACTGGTAAAGGAACAAAGAAACGGCAATAGCCAAATTCAGGGATTCACCATTGCCAAATTTCGGAATCGTTAGTTTTTGATCACACATTCGCATAACTTCTTCGGAGAGGCCGTGAGCCTCGGATCCGAAGGCCAACATATATTTAGCGCCAGATTTACTTTTGAATTCCGGCAACGGTTTCCCCTGATGCACGGTCGTTCCGATGAGTCGGTAACCGTTTTGGGACTTTATTTTTTTTAATGCTTCCAAAGAGACATTTTCAACGACTTTAACCTGTGCAATGGTTCCCGCACTAGCCCTGACCACTTTAGGTTGGTACGGATCGAGAGAGGTGCTGCCTAGTAAGATTACCGGCCAGCCAAACCACGAGGCCGTGCGTAAAATCGTACCGAAATTTCCGGGATCACTGATCTGTTCCAGAAAAATAAGCCTATCCGGCAACGATAAATTTTGTAAAGAGACCTGCGGCAAACGGGCAACCAGTGCAATCCCCTGCGGCGTCTTTTCGTCGCTGATGTACGAAAATTCCGCAGAGCTCAGGGTAAAAACAGCTTCACCGTTAAAAGCGGGTAGCCGATTAATCAGCGCCATCTGCTGTTTTTCGACCAATAAATATTTCGGTTCGATGGTTTTCGAAGATAAGGCAAGGCTAACCGCACGTAAACCGCTGATTACAAACAGACCGTACGAATGCCGAAATTTTTTTTGTTTTAATTGGCGCACCTGCTTCAGGAGCTTTTTGGAGATCGGTCTAATCATCATTCTCTGTTTTCCGCGGTAAACAAGCTTTCTTTAGAGTACATGCGCCAGATATCGCCTCTGAACACCATGCCGATGTAACGCATTGTTTCCTGAGATTCCACAACCGGCAGGCCTTCGGAATCGTCTATTTCCATTTTCTGCAATGCCTCTTCGAGGGTGTTGTTTTTGTCCAGAACGAAAATATTTTCGCTCATAATATCCGTGGCAAGCAACAACGGCGCAATGGTTCGGTCAAACAGTACCGGACGCAGTTCACGTAATGAAATGGTACCGCGTACCCGATTTTCCTTATCCAAAACAGGGAAGGTCGTGTAATGCGATCGCATAAAAATATTTAAAATTTCCTCAAACGGTGTGTATTCGTAAATAACGGGCACGTCCGTTAAAATCAAATTGGTAATTTTGTGTGCCTTTAAAATTTCAACATTTTTGCCGCCAACCGTTTTATTGGAAAAAGTGGATATTTTCATGGTGTAAATGGATTCTTCTTCCAATGTTTTGGCTACGATGACAGCCGCCACCGTACCCAACATGAGGGGCAAGATAATTCGATAATCCCCCGTCACTTCAAAGATCATAATCAAAGCCGTTAAAGGCGCGTGAATGGTTCCCGCAATGATGACCCCCATGCCGACAAGGGCATAAGCGCCAGGCGGCGCCGTCATGCCAGGCATTAACTTTCCGGCAATATTTCCGAAGAGCGCTCCGAACATGGCACCGATAAACAGAGACGGAGTAAATAATCCGCCGGTGCCTCCAGAACCCAAGGTGAAGGAGGTGGCGAGAATTTTTGCAACAACCAACACTGCCAAAATGGAAATTTCCGTCCTGCCGATCAGAGCCGTATGTGTAGCCGAATCATCGAATCCGTACAATTCGGGGAATTTAAAAGCAACAATACCCGTTAAAAGTCCGCCGATTGCCGGTTTAACCCAAGGTTTAAGATTGATCTTTTTTTCGAAAATATCTTCAATGCCGTAGAGCGTTTTAATAAAGATAACGGCAACGATGCCACCGGCCAAACCCATCAGCAGATACATCCCGTATTCCGCTGGACTTTGCAAAGAGTATTCCGGAATTTGGAAGATCGGACTGGAACTGATCAGCGCTCTGGAAACCGCCGTTGCAATGACGGAAGCAACCACCATGGGCGCAAAAAATCCCAGGCTGTAATCTCCCATGATGATCTCGATGGCAAAAAGACTGCCCCCAATCGGCGCATTAAACACGGCTGCCAAACCCGCGCCGGCGCCGCAGCCAACCAGCGTTTTTAAACGACGCTGAGAAACATGGAATAATTGGCCGATACTGGAACCGATGGCCGCTCCGATTTGAACAATGGGCCCTTCTTTTCCGGCTGAACCGCCGGAGCCGATCGTCGTTCCGGAATTAATGGATGTCAAAACGGTTACACGTTTGCGAATGTAACCGCCTTTATTGGCCACGGCATCCATAACACTTGGAATGCCGTGCCCTTTAACTTCCGGCGAAAAATAAAATGCCAACAGTCCCACGACCAAACCGCCGATCGCCGGATATAAAATACGCATGTAATCGGCAACGGCGGCATTGAAAATATGAAATCCGGCCTGCTCAAACAGGGCAAAATGCACCCCGTCAATTATGATATTTAAAAGATAGGCACCAAAGCCGGTAAATAATCCGACCAGGCTCGCTAAAAACAACAAATACAAATCCGTGGGCGCATTGAGCTTGTAGAGCGCCCGCAGACCTTTAATTTGCCATTTACGAAATAATTGTCGCCAGCCGATGAAATGGGGCTCCACACTTTGCGAAGCCGTTGCATCCGATTGTTTTTTGTTCGAGTCCGTTGTATTTTTTGCCATTTCCTTTGCCATCGTTTTTAAACCGTTATCTTATTTTTCGGCTTCAACCACTCATTTTTACGAATTAAAATAATTATTACAAAAAGACCTTAATGAGAAACCTATTTTTTTGTGTAAAATTTTTAAGAACAAATCCGTCTTAAGCGGCGGATTCTATTTTTCGCATGAAAATTATGCTACCGAAATCGACTCAATTGGAAAATCGTAAAATCCCAAAAGGTAATGTTTCTAAATTCAAGCTTCACTAAAAAGTTCCGTGAAACCTTGATGATTATTTAGCCGATTCTTTTTCCAGAAAATCAATAATAGTTTCAAAGGGAACATTGATTTGTTCACCTTTGTCCATCAGTTTTACGGCAAATTCCTGCTTTTCCAGCTCGTTTTCACCCAGAATAAGTACAAAACGTGTATTCTGCCGATTGGCTTCCCGCATTTGTGCTTTAATACTACGACCCAACAAATCCATTTCCGCGGAAAGCCCTGTTGCCCTGATTTTTTGCAGCCACGCCAAACCTTCCGCTCTGGCTTTATCGCCCAAAGGAGCTAAAAAGACATCGAGCCGCGCTTTTTTCGCAAGGACAATGCCTTGCTGTTCCATAACCATCAACAGGCGTTCTATTCCGGCGGCAAAACCCACGGCCGGAGTATCGGGGCCATCTAATTCTTTGGCTAACAAATCGTAACGTCCGCCGCCGCAAATGGCATTTTGGGCGCCAAGCGCCGAACTGGTTATTTCAAACACGGTACGTGTGTAATAATCAAGTCCGCGCACCAAATAAGGATCTTCCGCAAAAGGAATATTAAGCCGGTGCAATTGCTCTTTGACGGCATCGTAATGCGCACGGCAATCATCACATAAATTGTCCACCAATTTCGGTGCATTTTGATTTAATGCCACGCACGTCGGATTTTTACAATCCAAAATACGCAACGGATTTTCATCGTAGCGGCGCTGACAATCGGGACAATATTTATCCAAATTAGGACGAATATATTCTTTCAATTTGATTTTGTAATCGGCACGGCAATTCGGATCGCCAACGGAATTCAAGCGCAGTGTCAAATTGGTCAGCCCGATTTCTTTGAAAATAGACCACGCCAAATCAATCATTTCCGCATCGGCATTCGGATCGGGCGTACCGAGAGTTTCCGCGCCGAATTGATGAAACTGACGTAATCGTCCTGCCTGTGGATTTTCCTGCCGAAATAACGGAGCAATGTAGAATAATTTGTTAAGCGGCGCTTTGGCGTAGAGTTTGTTTTCAATATACGCGCGCATAATCGGTGCGGTCATTTCGGGTTTTAATGTCAATTGCTTTTTACCGCGATCCAAAAAGGTGTACATTTCTTTGGAAACAATGTCCGTTAGCTGACCGATACCGCGGGCAAAAAGTTGCGTTTGTTCAAAAATGGGCGTACGTAATTCATGGAAATTGTACCGCCCCATCATTTTGCGGATCAGATTTTCCAGTGCAACCCATTTAGGCGTTTCATCGGGTAAAATATCCTGTGTGCCTTTAATCCGTCGAATCATGTTTTATTATCCTTCAAACCTTTTAAATCAAAGTTAATTAAACGGCTAAAGATAATACAAAAAGACAATTTAAACAACATTAAAAAGAAAGAATACGAAGCGAGGGAAAGAGAAATTTGTCGTCTTGAAAATCGGAATGTACGAAGTTTCTTTAATTGAAATCCAATAACTGTGTAAAATCATCGGGATTTAAACCAAACTCTTCTAAAATCCGCTGCCTGTTCTTCAGCTTTTTTAGCCGATTTTCTTCTGCCATAGCCTCACCGCGGGTGGCGAATCGCTTAAACGCTAATAATACCCAAGGGCCTTTGTTCTTGGTAAAACCGGAGCGGTTGTTGTTGTGGTATTCAAAGCGCTGCAGAAGATCGCGAGTTTGGCCAATGTAAAGTTTGCCGTATTTCATAGACAAAAGTAGATAAACATAAAACAATAGCTGCTCCATACGAAAAAAGCCTGCAAATTTCTGCAGGCTCTTCCTTGAAGTGGTACTCCCAAGGGGATTCGAACCCCTGTCGTCCCGAGAATCGGGATGTCCTAGGCCTCTTTTCTTTAAACCCTGTAGCTAACATAGCTGCAGGATTAAAAACCCAAATTTCCGAAGGGCCTGTTTTAATGAAAAAAGCCTGCAAATTCCTGCAGGCTCTTCCTTGAAGTGGTACTCCCAAGGGGATTCGAACCCCTGTCGTCCCGAGAATCGGGATGTCCCAGGCCTCTTTGCTTTAAACCCTGTAGCTAACATAGCCGCAGGATTAAAAACAAAATTTCCGAAGAGCCTGTTTTAATGAAAAAAAAGCCTGCAAATTTCTGCAGGCTCTTCCTTGAAGTGGTACTCCCAAGGGGATTCGAACCCCTGTCGCTGCCGTGAAAGGGCAGTGTCCTAGGCCTCTAGACGATGGGAGCATTTTCTCTCTAAATCTATGTCAATCTTTGCCCACCACCTATTGAACCCCTGTCGTCCCGAGAATCGGGATGGCATTGGGTCTTAGGCAATGGGAGGATAAAACTTCGTTGCGCCGACGAAACTAAAATTTATTTCAAAAAGTGGGTGAGTGATGGGACTTGAACCCACGACCCCCAGAGCCACAATCTGGTGCTCTAACCAAGCTGAGCTACACTCACCATGTATTAGTACGCCCTGGAGGATTCGAACCTCCGACCCACTGCTTAGAAGGCAGTTGCTCTATCCAACTGAGCTAAGGGCGCAACGAAGTCGGGGCGAGAGGATTTGAACCTCCGACCCCCTGCTCCCAAGGCAGGTGCGCTAACCAGACTGCGCTACGCCCCGAACGGGCTGTCCGTTGCTAAATTAATTTAGAGCTCACAAATTTAAGGTTTCAACCGGCTGATGTCAATTTTTTTTAGGTAATCTTCAATAAAAATTTTGAACTGCTCCAATGCCTTTGCCCGATGGCTGATTTTGTTTTTTTCTTCCCCGCTCAGCTCCGCATAAGTCTTGCCTAATTCAGGCACTAAAAACAAAGGATCATAACCAAATCCGCCTTTACCCTTTAGTGAAGTCAAAATCAAACCTTCCGTGGTGCCGGTAAAGAACCATTCATTTTCTTTATCCTTAAAACAAACCGTACAGACAAAACGGGCCTTGCGCTCATCACCTGAAAACGGTTCCATCTTTTTCAGCAACAAAGCATTGTTTTTTTCATAATTCGCATCTTCACCGGCAAAACGTGCGGAATGAATACCAGGTGCATTGTTCAATGCAGGTACTTCCAAACCGGAATCGTCGGCCAAAACCGGTAATCCCGTTAATTCAAAATACGCTCTTGCTTTTAACGCCGCATTTTCCGCAAATGTTCGACCCGTTTCTTCCACCTCAATTTTTCGGGGTAAATCGAAAGTGCCAATAAGACGAACAGGTAAATCCGCTAAAATTTCGCGAATTTCATCCAATTTGTGTTTGTTACCCGTGGCTACCAAAATTTTGAACATGTAAAATCCCTTGTGTAAATGGATGGGCAATCTAATAAAGATCGGCTTTGGTTTCAATTGGAATTACAAATCCGTTCTCAACATAAACAAAGAACAATTACACGACCGCCCGTAAAATGTCCAAATTTTGCGGATGAAGCAAAACCGTTCCATCACTGTAGAATGGTTCGTTCAACGGATGTTCCAAGAGAAAAACGGCATGACCGGATTGCAGCAAAGTGTTAAAAGATTTCTCCAGCCTTCCGCCTTTGCTGATGTGCAGAAAACAAATGTTTTTATTTTGAGAGAATAATAATTCATCCCTTTTCTTGATCAACCGCTTATTGGCTCTAAGGCTTTTTGTTTCCGGTGAGATCAACAATAGTTTCTTTTCTTTAAGGAGATTTTCCTGCAATTTGGAAAGCTTAACGGAATTTAAATCCATGGCATAATAATGCAAAACATTGGCCGGTTGTCTCACATCCATTCGTTTGTAGAGCAATTTTTCCATCGGCGATTGCCATCCGCTCGAAATCCCGATAGGCAGACGACGTAAAGCATCAAAAAATTCAAATAAATCGGGATGCATTGATTCCGGCGTTTGTCGCGAAGCAAACACGGCCACTTTATTCTGGCTAAGTAATTCAATATTACCGCGTGTGTTAAATATTAAAGCGTTTTCTTGCAAACCCACAATGAAATCCAATTTTTTTAAACGGGGAAAACACTTAATTCACCCGCCGGTTTTAAAATAAACGGCTTGATTATTTGTGCTTTTTTACATTTTTGAGATGCCATTTTAGCCAATCGTGCAACCGCATCAAATTTTGTGACGCCTGATAGCGCCCGTTGGCAAAAACACCGTAATCACCGCCACCGCCCATGGCCGAAGTAAATCGTGTGGAATTATTGTAGAACAGCCAGAGCGATGTCCATTCCCGTTCAATGGCCTCGTCAAACATGTTGCTCGGATCTGCCAAACCGGCCTTCCATATTTTTTGCATAATTTCAGTGGCGTGGCGTGTGTTTGCATTGGTTTCCCTGATGGTGTTGGCCAGACGGGCAAAATGATTATCCACCCAATTGGAACTGTGGCAGGTTAAACAAACGGCCTCCATGCGCTGCTCTCTTTTTTGCTGTTCCTCAGGAGAAATCAAAAACGATTTAACCGGCGTTCCGTCCAATTCCGTGGCTAACGGCAAGCCCGCTTTATTGTGAATAATGGAAAGATCCGGCGACTTGGGATGAGCGTGCGCATACGGAGCGCCAAACAAACGCCAACCAAGCCGATCGTTAAAACGGTGAGTACGTTCCGCGATAACCGTACTATCCGAATTAATAATCAAACTTACATGACAGGTGGCGCAGGTCGGTGCTGTAAAGTCCTTGCCAACCGTCCAGGGTACCGCTTCAAAATTCCAATGCTCATGCTGCGCGGTGTATATATTGCCGTGTTTGCTTACCTGATAAACTTTGTAAGCCGGAACATCCGGGCCTTTATGGCATTCGGCGCAGGTGGAAGGCTTACGCGCCATGGCAATGGAAAAATCATGGCGGGAATGGCAGGAAGTACACGAGCCCATGCTGCCGTCCGGATTAATGCGACCGACGCCCTGGTTGGGCCAGCCTTCCAAAACAGGGAAATCCATTTCGCCGAAATCCGTTTCCCTGGTTACTTTGCCTTTAACCTTGACCTTTGTACCGTGACAATAAAGACAAGCATCGGCGCTTGTTTTTTGAGTCGGTTCCGCGAATTGCAGAGATCCGTTTTTTTCGCTCGTTTGGCCGATGACCGAATGAATGAGCTGTTGGTAAACACTGTTTTTCATCAAATTGTCG
>JALWEA010000269.1 GCA_027039465.1 Calditrichia bacterium
CAGATGTTGCACCAAAGGTTAAGAACTTTAATGCTTCAACATTGAGTTAACTTTCGAAGCTAAACGCTATACCTTCATCAGTCGCTGTTTACGCTTCACGCCAGCATCTCTGCTGACTGTGCAAAACTCGCTTCCGGTGGATGACCAGTCCTTGCCGGGTTCCGCTCTTTCATCGGAACAGGTTAGGTTAAAAGGTGTTTCATCATACGCCATAAATCCCCACCTTATGGGCTTGCACGGCGCAACTTAACCCTTAACCCAAAATTCAATTTCCTCCAACGTAATCTTTCCTTCATAAAACGCTTTGCCGAAGATGACGCCGTCAATGCCTGATTTTTGCAACTTCATAAAATCTTCAACGGATTTCACGCCGCCGCTGGCAATAATTTCCAAATTCGGAAAGCGCTGACGCAGTTCATCGTACAATTGTAAATTCGGTCCCTGCAACATGCCGTCGCGCGAAATATCGGTACAAATGACCTTTTTAATACCGGATGACAAATAGAATTCCACAAAGTTGAAAACATCCGTTTGCGTTTTTTTCTGCCAACCGTGAATGGTAATAAAACGGTTTTTTACATCCGCACCCAAAATGATACGTTCCGGGCCATAATGCGATAACCATTGTTTGACCAAATCCGGTTGTTTAACGGCAATACTACCGGCCGTAACCATATCTGCTCCGGCGGCAAACACCTGCTGCAGCGCTTTCATTGACTGCACCCCGCCGCCGAAATCGACAATGAGCTGCGTACTTTGTTTAATTTTCTCAAGAACCTGCAAATTGACCGGGTTGCGTTGTTTCGCACCGTCCAAATCAACCAGGTGCAGACGTTTGATCCCGACCTGTTCGAAAATTTTAGCCTGATCCACCGGATCAGTGGCATAAATCGTTTTGGCATTGAAGTCGCCTTTGATCAAACGCACGCATTGACCGTAAATGATGTCAATCGCCGGGATTAAGGTAAGTTTATTTTTCATTTCTGACCTTTAAAAAATTCTTCAACACCTGCTCGCCCACTTTCCCGCTCTTTTCCGGATGGAACTGCACGGCAAAATAATTGTCCTTGTGCAACGCCGCGGAAAACGGAACAATGTAATCGCCCTGAGCAATCGTCCATTCCGAAAGTTCTGCGTAATAACTATGCACGAAGTAAACGTAGCTTTCTTCCTTAATGCCTTTAAACAGCGGCCCTTTTAAGTTTGCAATGGAATTCCAGCCGATATGCGGCACTTTGTCTCTCGGTGGGAACTTGCGCACCCGCACCGGGAAAACGCCCAGGCCGGGAGTATCGTTTTCTTCCGAATGGGCACAAAGTAATTGCAGGCCGAGACAAATACCCAAAACCGGTTGGGTTAACTTTAGCAGAATTTCATCCAAACCGCGTTCCTTCAAATAGGCCAAAGCTGTGCTCGCCTCCCCTACTCCTGGAAAAATCACACGGTCGGCGGAAAGCAAGGTTCGGGCATCATCGGTCACCTGAGGCTCAATGCCCAGGCGATTCAGGGCCAGCCGCACCGAATGGATGTTCCCGGCATTATATTTTACGATAGCCACGTTCATTAAATTAACACTCCTGTTAAAAATTACCTGCTCTGTCATTATGAATCCCGATTCTCGGGATGAAGAATCCCTTACATCCGTTGCTGCTTTTGAGTGGATTGCTTCACTCCACTCCATTCCGTTACTATTGACATGTTGCGGTGCGTCCGTCCCTCGATACGCTTCTGCCTGTTGTTTTCCATTTTGCGAAAACTGCTCGGTGTCGGCAGAATCACTCGGGAACCGGACGCGGTCAAAGGCAACCGGTTGTCGAGTAGAGACCGCGCCAGCGGGATCGTATCGAGACACGGTTGCCACACCGTCATGTCACTGTCTTAATAATCCATAGCGCCAGCCGTGGTTCAGTTCCTCGCAATGACAGGACTGGGAATCACATCAATTAACGGGCGCACACCACCGCCTGCACAAACAATGATTCCCGAATAACGAATAACGGATATACGAATAACAATTTTCCCCATTCAACAATTTAACTCAAATCCGATTAACGAATAACGGATACACGAATAACGAATAACCCTTAACCCTTACACTCTTAACCCTATCCCCCATTCAACGTCCCCTTGGTACTGGGAATCTCCAGGCTCTGCGCATCCCGGCGCACAGCCTGACGCATGGCACGGCCTACAGCTTTAAAAATTGCTTCGATCTTGTGGTGCTCGTTTTGTCCTTCAACTTGGATGTGCAAAGCGCACCGGGCTCCTTCGGCAAAGGATTTAAAAAAATGCTCGAACAATTCCGTAGGCATGTCACCGATTTTTTCGCGTTTAAATTCCGCTTTCCAGACCAGTGTGCTACGGCCGCAAAAGTCAACAGCCACTTGTGCCAGCGATTCATCCATGGGCAAAACAAATCCGTAGCGTTCCGTACCGCGCATATCGCCTAAGGCCTGTCGGAGCGCTTCACCCAAAACAATGGCCGTGTCCTCCACCAAATGATGCTCATCCACGTGCAAATCACCTTTGAGTTGTCCGGTTAAATCAAAGCCCGCATGACGCGTCAGTAATTCCAACATGTGATCGAAAAAACCGATACCGGAAGATGCCTCAAAACGACCGTTCCCGTCCAAATTAAGGGTCAAGCGTATTTGCGTTTCTTTGGTGTTGCGTTCAACCGTAACCACGCGCTGCTTTAATTTCAAAAAACGGTAAATTTCTTCCCAATCCGTGGTGCTCAGTGCCGCATCCGGATGCATTTGTTCCGAAATAAAAATGGCTTGCGTGCCCAAATTTTTGGCCAATTGCACGTCACTCTCCCGGTCGCCAATCACGAAGGATTCTTCCAAATCATATTCGCCTTTTAGATAGTGCTTCAGCAATCCGATTTGCGGTTTGCGCGTGTGCGCATTTTCATGTGGGAAACTGCGGTCAATTAAAATTTCATCGAATTGAATACCTTCACCGGCCAGAACACGCAATATTAAATTGTGCACCGGCCAAAAAGTATCTTCGGGAAAACTCTCCGTACCCAGCCCGTCCTGATTGGTAACCATGACCAATTTGAAATCCAGTTCCCTGGCGATTTTTTTTAACACGCAAATCGCACCGGGCAAAAATTCCAGTTTTTCAAAGGAATCGACCTGCTCATCCGGCGGTTCTTTGATGATCGTTCCGTCACGGTCAATAAATAAAACTTTTTTCATTGATTTTTTCCTGATTTCCTAATTTCTACCTGAAATATGTTTGATAACATCTTGGTTTGCACCCGTCCTCTATACCTCCCGCCACGGCCGAACACTCGAATACTTATTGAACAAAAATTGATTTATGATTTACGATTAACGAATACACGAATAACGTTTCCCCATTCAACCATTCAACTATTTAACCCTTGCTCTCTTAACGCTCCAATCAACTGCGCATTCTCTTCTTCCGTGCCCACGGTAATGCGCAAACAATCTTCGCAATGCAAAGCCGATGTCCGGTCACGCACAATAATTCCTTTTTGCGTCAGATAGCGATACACTTCCTTTGCCCTTTCAAACCGCACCAAAATAAAATTCGTATCTGACGGAAAAATATGTTTAACAATAGGCAATGTTTTTAATTGCCGAATGAGCGCCTCTCTTTGCCGAATAATGGTCTTAATTCCGTTTTGCCATTCGTCCCTGTTTTCCAACAACCGCAATGCCGCTTCCTGCGTTAAGCCGCTGACGTTGTATGGCATCTTGATTTTGTTCAGCAAAGAAATCACCTGCGGACTGCCGAAAGCCATACCCAGGCGTATCTTTGCGCTTCCCCAGGCTTTGGAAAAGGTACGCAAAATGACCAGATGGGAATAACGATCCAACAATGGAAAGGCCGATTTTTCGGGAGCAAAATCGATGTAAGCCTCGTCCACCACTAAAATACCGTTGAATTCTTGCAGAATTTGTTCGATTTCATTTAGCGGAAAGGCATTACCCGTCGGATTGTTGGGCGAACACAAAAACATAATTTTTACCGGCGGTTTTAAAGCCGCTTTTAACGCCGGTAGATTCAATTGAAATTCAGACGTTAACGGCACGTTTTCAATGCCCACATCATTGATTTGCGCGCAAACCTTGTACATGCCGTACGTTGGCGGTGTAAGCAAAATGCGATCCTTGCCGGGTTGGGCAAAAACGCGGATCAGCAAATCAATGGCTTCGTCGCTGCCGTTGCCTAAAAAAATCCGCTCTTCGGGTAATCCGTAAATTTGCGATAGCTTTTCTTTTAACTTCCTTTGCCTTGGATCGGGATAACGATGGAAATCCCTGGCAGCCTCAAGCGGCGCACCGTAAGCATTTTCATTGGCATCCATAAAGATGCGCGCCTTTCCGCTAAACTCATCACGCGCCGAAGAATACGGTTCCAGCTCCAAAATATTTTTCCGAGCCAATGCAAACACATCAACCATTGGTTTCGTTTCCTTCCGTTTTTTCTTTCAATGCGGACAAACGTACCTGAACGGCCATGCGATGCGCCTCCAAACCTTCGGCCGCAGCTAATTCCATGATAGTTGAGCCCAAATTTTTAATTCCGGTTGGCGAAATACGTTGAAACGACGTCACCTTCATGAAGCTTTCCACGGAAACGCCGCTGTAACTGAAGGCATAACCATTGGTTGGTAAGGTGTGATTCGTTCCCGATGCATAATCCCCGGCCGACTCGGGCGACCACGGCCCGATAAAAACCGAACCGGCATTTTGCACTTTTTCCGCCAAAACTCCGGCGTTTTCCGTCATTAAAATCAGATGCTCCGGTGCGTAAGCGTTGCTTAACTCCATGGCTTCTTCAACATTATTTACCAAAATAATACGCGAATGCTCCAAGGCGGCCTGCGCCGTTCTTGAACGCGGTAACTTTTGCAGTTGCTCTTCTAAAGCTTTTTGCACCGGATCGATTAACGTTTCGTCCGTAAGCACCAGCATCACCTGACTGTCCATACCGTGTTCGGCCTGAGAGAGCAAATCGGAAGCCACAAATTCAGGTCTTGCGTTTCCATCCGCAATGATCAGCACCTCCGAAGGCCCGGCCGGTAAATCAATAGCCACACCGTCCATACTCACCACCTGTTTGGCCATGGTCACGTAGCGATTGCCAGGACCGAAAATTTTGTAAACGGCGGGAATGGTTTCAGTGCCGTAAGCCATGGCGGCAATGGCTTGTGCGCCACCGGCTTTGAAGACCTGTGTAATGCCCAATTGTTTGGCAATGTACAAAATGGCCGGATCAACTTTACCTTCTTTATTGGGCGGCGTGCAGACCACAATTTGCGAACAACCCGCTATTTGCGCAGGAACGGCCAACATTAAAAAGGTGGAAAGCAAAGGCGCCGTACCTCCTGGAATGTACAAACCCACTTTTTGGATGGGCAACGCTTTCCGCCAGCACCACACACCGGGCGTGGTTTCGACCATGATTTCTACCGGTTTTTGCCCTTTGTGGAATTGTAAAATATTTTTACGGGCCGTTTCGATGGCATCTCTTAATTTTAAGGGAATTTCATCCGCGGCCTTCCACTCATCAATGCCCACCAGCACCGAATCCAGTTCTACTTTGTCGTAGTGCCTGGCGAAATCAATCAGCGTGCTGTCCCCCTGAGTTCTCACATTTTCAATGATTTGTTGAACTTTCCGGCGTAATTCGCCCAAGTCCTGCTGCGGACGTTTTAAAATTTCCGGCCATGCTTCCCTGGAAGGATATTTAATGACTTGCATTTTTCACCTCAAATAATCATTTTTTCGATAGGAATAACCAAAATGCCCTGCGCACCGGTTTCTTTCAGTTTCTCGATCACTTCCCAAAAATCATCTTCTTTAATAACCGAATGTACCGAACTCCAACCTTTGAGCGCCAAAGGCATAACCGTCGGGCTTTTCATGCCAGGTAAAATTTCCGAAATCGCTTCGATTTTTTCATTGGGCGCATTAAGCAAAATGTACTTGAAATTCTCAGCGCGCTGCACCGCCTGAATGCGAAACGTCAATTTTTTTAGCAGTGCTTTTTCTTTAGGTTTAAGATTTGGCGAAGTAATCAACACCGCTTCGGATTGCAGAACGGTTTCGACTTCTTTAAGCCCATTGCTAAGCAAGGTGCTTCCTGTACTTACAATATCGAAAATGGCGTCGGCCAAACCGATCGAGGGAGCGATTTCAACCGAACCGTTTATTTCATGAATATCGGCCTGAACTCCGTTTTCCTGCAAATATCTGCTCAAAATTTTCGGGAACGAAGTCGCAATTTTGCGGCCGCTTAAATCTTTAATGGATTCATATTCCCAGCTTTTGGGTACGGCGATACTCAATCGGCAGCGGGCAAAGCCCAACTTGCGGGCAATTTTAACCGCCCGATCTTTTTCATAAACAACATTCTCACCCACAACACCCGCATCGGCAATACCGTCAGCCACACATTCCGGAATATCATCATCTCGCAAAAATAAAATTTCCAGCGGGAAATTAGTAGCTACGGCTTTTAGCTTGCCTTTGCCCCCGTTTTGAAAAGCAATTCCGCATTCGCGAAAAAGTTCCATGGTCTTCTCACTCAATCGTCCCGATTTCTGAACGGCAATGGTTAACATAAATCTTCCTTTTCCCTAACTTTTTTTCTTAACGATATTCGATTTTTTTTACAAAAAAACCCGATTCGCAATGAACCGGGTTTATTAAATTTATGGTTTTATTCATACTTTATCGGGCATCATTGCGTACCTTTATGACGAATCATCACAATGTGATGAAAATGCAAATGGTGATGTAAATGCCCTAAATTCAAAATCATTTTACACTTTCCTTTTTGATTTGATGGCAATGTAAGCAAAATGAATAAATATGTCAAATTGTTTTTATTTTTACACTCTGAATTTTTATTATCCCGAATTAAACTTCACAAAGTGACATTCCGTGCCCAAAAGATGATATTCTAAAACGAAAACGATGCCAGCAGGTCACGCCCATCGGACAGAGAATATTCGATTACCATTCATAAGTTTTAAGAACCAAGTAAATCTTTAACCACAGTCACAAAACGTTCTACATCGGTTTCCGTAGTGTCAAAGGCTGTCATCCAGCGTACTTCGTTTTGTTCGGTATTCCAAATGTAGAAAAAATATTTCTCCTGCAAAGGCTTGATCAACCTGCGGGGAATCCTGGCAAAAACGGCATTGGTTTGTACTTTTTGGGTTAGTCGTACTTCCGGAATATCTGAAAGTTTTTCTGCCAATAATTGCGCCATTTCGTTGGCATGACGCGCATTGTGCAACCACAAATCGTCATTCAAATAAGCACTAAATTGGGCGGCGATGTAACGCATTTTGGAATGCAGTTGCATGCCTTGCTTGCGAATGTATTTAAACGTCGATTGGAATTGTTTATTAAAAACCAACACTGCTTCGCCGAACATCATACCGTTTTTGGTCCCGCCAAATGAAAGAATATCTACGCCTACATCTACCGTAAAAGCGTGAAAAGGTAAGTCAAGATAAGCGGCGGCATTGGCCAAACGCGCGCCGTCCACATGGAGCCAAAACCCATTTTTACGCGCAAATGCAGACAAATCTTTTAATTCTTTCACCGTGTAAACCGTACCCATTTCCGTAGGCTGCGAAATGGAAATCACGGCCGGTTGCACATGGTGCTCAAAACCACGCATGTTTAAAAACGGTTGCAAATCTTCGGGCCGCAGTTTTCCGTCTGTTGTGGAAATCGGTAACAACTTGGCACCGGTAAATTTTTCAGGTGCGCCGCATTCGTCCACATAAATATGGGCCGTTTCCGCACACAGCACTGCCTGATAGGGCTTTAGCATAGCCTGAAGCCCGGTCACATTGGCACCGGTTCCTCCGTAAACAAAATAGACTCCGGTCTCGTCGCCAAAATAGGTTTTAAACGTTTCAACGGCTCTTTGTGTAAACGGATCATCTCCGTAGCCAACCACATGACCATGATTGCATGCGTGTAAAGCTTCCATGATTTTGGGATGCACACCGGCACTGTTGTCGCTGGCAAAACTACGAGTCATAATAGGGATTGTCATCTTCTCTCACTTCCCTGCTTTTTAAATATTCTTCGGATCACGTCGTTGATCGGTTACAAACACGTTGCCTTCTTTTTGTTTGGCTAGTTTCTTTAGTTCACCTGCAATGCGTGAAATTTCGGCAAGGCTTTCGAGCCGGCGTAACCGATTGCTCACAACGGCAATAGACAAAGTCATGATCGGGAATTTTTGCTTTTGCCCCTGGCGGTTACTGGCATAAAAATAGCCGCGTTCCCGGTCTTCAGGCGAATAAAATTGCACGATTCCGTTTTCGAAACGTTTTAAAATTGTCGGGCACAAAACGTCCGCTTTTTGCGGTGTGGTTAAAAACAGAAAATCATCTCCGCCAATATGCCCCACAAAATCATCGGGATTCCCAAGCTCGGCAATCGTTTCTTCCAAAACTTGCGCCACAAATCGAATTATCTTGTCTCCGGCAATAAAACCGTAAGCGTCGTTAAAGGCTTTAAAATAATCCAGATCGCAATAAGCGACCGCGAATGGTTTCTGAGCTTCAATACGTTTTTGTATTTCATTTTGAATGGCATTATTGCCGGGCAAATGCGTCAACGGATTGGTATCCATGGTTTGCCGATAACGTTTTAATACCGCCGCAATACGCATCTCGATTTCCGGTAAGTCCATTTCCTTGGTTACGTAATCATCAACGCCGTTCTCAAAGCCTTTAAGTTTATCACCCAAATCATCGGATGAGGTCAACATGATGATCGGCAAATTGCGAGTTTGCGGCTGTTGGCGCAGAAAGCGACTGACTTCCAGTCCTGATATTTCCGGCATTTTCAAATCCAATAGAACCAAATCAGGTTGTTCTTTTTTAATGCGCTCCAAAGCTTCCCGACCGCTTGCAGCCGTGATAACTTCATGACCAAAGCTCCGAACAATTTCCTGCCACAAAAAGCGTTCGTTCTCATTGTCATCAACCAATAAAATCTTTGCTACATCAGGCATCCAGCCAGCCTCCCTCTTCCGCTAATTTTCGATTTTTGGGAATGGTGACACGAAATTCCGTGCCTTTGCCAACCGTACTTTTGACTTTAATCCGTCCGCCGTGGGCGCGCACAATTTGCGAGACAATATATAGTCCCAATCCGGTACCTTTGACTGAGATTTTTTCCGAATTGGAAGCACGGTACATTTTTTCAAAAATGTAGGGAATTTCTTTTTCCGGAATCCCGATACCATGATCTTTAATGGAAAAAAAGATCAACGGAAATTTTTCTCTTAAACTAATATCGATTTCCGTTTTGGGAGCTGAAAATTTAACCGCGTTGGTAACCAAATTCTGTACAATTTCTTTAAATTTTTCTCCGTCCAATTCACACTCAATTTTTTTCGCGGATAATTTTATGTTGACCTTAATTTCCTTCTCTTTAATCATAGGCGACAGATAAACCAATTGTTCGGCCATTAAACGCACCACATCCACCTTTTGATATTTTAGTTGAATTTGACCGATATCATAAGCCGTAGTGTGCAAGATATTGGTAATCAGGCGCTGCAGCGTTTGGTAATTTCCTTTGATGATGTCCAAAAAACGTCGTTGGGTGGGATTAATATCTTTTTTTAACGATTGCTCCAATAATTGTGTGGCCTGCTTAATAGATCCTAACGGGCTTTTCATCTCATGGGTGAATTGAGACAACATGGCGCTTTTGAATCGATCGGCTTCCCGCAGACGTTTGCTTAATTGCTCAAAGTCTTTGCTTAATTCACCGATTTCATCGTTCGATTTTTTAGGAATTTCAACGTTGAAATCGTGCATGGCCATTCGTTGTACCGAATCTTTCAAAACTTCCACCGGTTTGGTAATCTTGCGTGCCACAACAAACGCTATTAAGATGGCAAATAACAACAAACCAATTTCCGTCGCCCAGATCAGGGATTCGGTTTTTGCTGCAATGGCGGTCATCCGTTTGGAACGTTCGATGCTTTGTTTACCGATAACCCTGTTAAGCGTCGCCAGATGCGTGCGCAGTTCCTGAATTTTATTTTTGACTTTAACATCGCGCAAATATCGTGCTTGTTGCAAATTTTGTTTGCGAAAGGCCGCAATGCTTGCTTTGAGCCCGGCATTGACTTGCAGCCAAAGATTATCCACTTGTCCGATTAAAGTTCTTACTCGGGAGTTCATTTTTCGATCGGAATTATTTTGCAAATTTTGAGTGAGCGCACGGTAAAATCGATCCGTTATTGCGTCCAGTCCGGAATGGTAAAAATTCTTACGAAACAATCGTTGCTTTAAGGATTCCCAATGAGAGGCATACTTTAAACGCGTGCGTTCCAAACGTAAAATTTTATCGGTTGAATTACCCGGCAAAAACAATAAAATGTAATCGGCATTTAAGTCTTCCAAAATTTGCAATTGACCGGAAAGATCAATGATGCTACCGACGTCCTGCTGCACATGACGACGCAACGTTAAGGTGAGTTCCCTCATTTCCAGAAAAAGCCAAAGAAGCGAAATGGTGAATAATAGAATGAGAATCAGGTAGCTGAAAAATAATTTGTATTTAAGTTTCAAAATACTATGACGGGTTTGAAGGTTGAAATATTAAACCGGCAAAGGTGCAAAAAATATCGTTAAATCCGAAAAAAATATTTTTTATTCCCGAATTACGACTAAAAAACTTTTGCCGAATTTCTCCATTCGGTTCGTTTTGCACCTTTGCTCAATTGTTATATCAGGATTTTTCAATCAGAAAAAGAACTTGATTATATTCTACCGGTTGAGCATTCTCTACCAAAATATCAACAACTTTACCGGCCACTTCCGATTCGATCTCATTCATTAATTTCATGGCTTCAATAATACAGAGTGTTTGTCCGACTGCAACGGTTTGCCCCACTTCAACATAAGGATCGGCATCCGGTGACGGCGCGCGATAAAACGTACCCACCATCGGAGATCGAACCTCAACAATATTGGCGTTTTTCGGCTTTTCGGTTTCTGCTTCGGCCGGAGCGCTTTGTTCGGTCGGTGCCGGTACCTGAGCGGGAGCAGCTGATTGCGGCATTGCAGGCATGGGCACGGTCTGTTGAAAAGAAGGTACAACTACCGTATCTCCGTTTTTGGACGGAAAGGTTTTGGTAATACGTAATTTCTTACCTTCTTCTTCTATTTCAATTTCGCTGATATTTGAATTTTCGACAATTTTAATGAGTTGTTTTACATCTTTTAAATCCATTTGGCCTCCATGTTAATCCGATTATTAAACATTTTAAAAATCAAAGCTCAAATATACAATAATAAAAAAAATAAATCCATATTTTATATTTCGGAAAAGAAATCGCCTTTTTACGCTAAAGATTGATTAAAATTAAAAGTTGAAAACTATTGCATTTTTACTTGTGCGATAAATGTGTGGAAAGATTCACTTGAATTGCATCCATTATTCGTTTATGCGTTATCACTGGTTAAATCACAATTTTTTAACTTCTTTCTCCAGGGACTCGGTAAACTCTTGTAAAGACGAACTAAAATTGGCCTTTTCCAACAAGCGGTCAAGTACTTCAAGTGATTGGATTTTCCGTATCAATTCGGTAACATTTTTATCCGGCTTTTGAAATTTGGCATTTAAAAGGATCAAAATAGCATCTTGTCTTCCCTGGATGATCCCTTGCCTTAGGCCTTCTTCCATTCCTTTCTTTTCCACAATGGTCATGAAGGACATATCAATTTCCATCCATGTAAATGATTACATTCTTCTACTCACAATTTTTTAACTTCTTTTTTCAATATTGCCGTGAAGTCATCCAGAGAACTAGCTAATTTAGCATGTTCCAATAAGCGATCAAGAGCTTCAAGCGATTGTATTTTCCGTATTAAGTTGGCAACATTTTTACTCGGTTTCCGAAACTTTACTTCTAAAACGGCCAATATAGCATCTTGTCTTCCTTGGATAATCCCTTGCCTTACCCCCTTCTTTAGGCCTTCTT
>JALWEA010000270.1:0-1207 GCA_027039465.1 Calditrichia bacterium
TCCCTACGCGTCGTAGGGAAGGGGAGGGGATGGGTTTAAATATTGCAATTGCGAGCTTAATATGTCAATAGTAGCGAAGTACGAGCGAAGCAAAATGTAACTGTCATCGCGAGGAGCGAGCGCAGCGAGCGACGTGGCGATCTCTTCCAAAGCAGCAATATCATATTACCGAGGAAATTGCCTTAATAATGTTAGGGAATTGCTTCACTCTCCTGCTCACAAGCTCGCAGGATCGTTCGCAATGACAATCCTTTACGATTAACGAATACACGAATAACGAATAACGTTTCCCTTAACCCTTAACCCTTAACCCTTAACTCTTAACCTCTCACCTTCAACTTTTTCCCTTTTTCGTTAAACTTCTGCGCCAAAGTTCCGAGGGTCAAACCAGCTAATGATTAGCGAAGCCGTTTAATATTCGTTGTTACTTTGCGGAGTATTTGACGCGAATCAATTAAAATTGTATTTCCAATAATTAATTTGTTATCTTTTAAAGAGAAATATGTAGAGGCGAAGACGATAGGTTGGAGGTTTCGATGAAAAAGTATCATGCAACGTTTAATATGATTCTCTCCGTATTTATTACCCTTTTTATTATCTTTTCCTGCTCGGGGCCTGTCCGCACGGTAAAGCGGGTTCAGGTGGACGAAGCCATTGATTTAAGCGGTCACTGGAACGATACCGATGCCCGATTGACGGCGCAAGCCATGGTCAAAGATGTTTTGTCGCGTCCCTGGCTGCGCAATTTTATTCGCGAGCACAATCGGCAACCGGTGGTTATTGTCGGTGACATCCGCAATCGCAGTAGTGAACACATTGAAACCGACATGTTCATTAAAGACATCGAACGGGAATTATTGAATTCGGGAAAAGTAAAATTCGTCGCTTCGGACAAAGAGCGTCAGGCGGTGCGCAACGAACGCATGGATCAACAAAGTTTTGCCAATCCGGAAACGGCCAAGCAATTGGCCAATGAATTGGGCGCAGATTTTATGCTGCAAGGGGAAATCACTTCCGTAACGGATTCATTCGAAGGCAAACGGGTTGTCAAATATCAAGTGAACCTGGAATTGATTGACATCGAAAAAAACACCAAAGTTTGGATCGGACAAAAAGAAATCAAAAAGTTCATTCAACAAAAAAAATACACGTGGTAATTGTAGGCAGCAACTCATTAAATAGTTTTGAAAAATGAAAGAAGTTTTGA
>JALWEA010000270.1:1217-3788 GCA_027039465.1 Calditrichia bacterium
CGAAAATCCTGGATTTTTCTTATCTCGATTTTTCTTTTGGCCTGCGCCACTTCCATTCAAAAAGCGCAATATTTTGACACGGTTGTGGATGATGTCGCGCAAAATAATTTTGATTTGGCGCTGAAAAAAATTCAGGAAGCCAGGAAAAATCATTTTTACGATGAAAAAGATCGCCTGCTTTATTTCCTTGACATGGGTAGTATTTATCACTACAAACGCGATTACGAACACAGTAATCGGTATTTCGAGCAGGCCGAGCAGACCATGGACGAGTTATTCACCAAGAGCATCTCCCAAATGGCTCTGTCCTATGTGTTAAATGACAACTCCATGGCTTATGCCGGAGAAATTTACGAGAACCTTTACGTTAATGTGTTTAAAGCGCTGAATTACGCTCAACTCAATCGATTCGATGATGCTTTTGCCGAAATAAAACGCGTTGACAATAAATTGCGTGAACTGGAAGATCGCTACCAGCAGGCATTTGAGGATTTTAATCGTCACGACACCACGGGTGTTAAACTCCAATATCAACCGGCGCATTTTTACAACGACGCCTTAGCTCATTATTTGAGCTTTTTAATCTATCGCGCGGACGGCCGCTTTGATGACAGCCGAATTGAAATGGAAAAGATTAAAAAAGCCTGGCAAACCGAGAGTGATGTTTATTATTTTAAAATGCCGTCTTGTATTCGGCAAATGCGCGTTCCTTCGCAAAATTATTTAAACGTAATCGGTTTCGTTGGCAAAGCACCTTACAAAATGGCCGTTGGCGGAATGATTACCACTTATGACGGCTATCTCGGCATTTCCGATCTTTCCGTACCCATTGCGCTGCCGCGCATTCCTTTTCCCGGTCTTAAAGGCGGTTATCATTTTAAATTCGCTTTTCCGGTCATGCGCCCGGGGCGAACGGAAATCAGCCGAATCGATGTTTTCATTGACGGGCAAAAAACGGGAAATCTGGAATTATTGGAAGACATGGGCAAAGTGGCTTTGAAAACGTTTCGAAATAAGCAAAAAATGATTTACATTAAAACGTTAATCCGCACCGTAACCAAAGGTATTTTAGCGGCCAAAGGCAAAGCCAAGCTTAAAAAGAAATTAAAGGTCGGCGGATTTTGGGGCGCGGTTTTGGATGCCAGTGTCGATTTGGCCGTTGACGCCACAGAGCAACCCGATTTGCGCTGTTGGAAAACTTTACCCGACGAATGCCTGATCGGTGAATTTCCCGTGAAAGAAGGAAATCATACCGTCGATATCGCCTGTTACGCCAATGACGGCACTCTAATTTATCAAGAACGATTTGATCAAGTACCCGTAAAATCCGGTTTGAATATCGTTAATTTTGCGACCCTTCGGTAAGTTTATTTATGGAGAATAAAAAATGAGAATCGCTTTAAAAATTTTTTTGATTCTGTTTTCATTACAATTAACGCACTGCACTTACGCTCAAAAAAACGTGCCGTTGGACAAAGGTGATCGGATTCCGCAATGGGTCAACGCGCCGTACGACGTTTTTCCGCAGAATCAGTACATTGTCGGGGTCGGTTCGGGAGACACGCGCGATGCCGCCGAAAAAAATGCCATCGCTGAGATTGCCAAGGTGTTTCAGAGCAATATTCATGTTGACGAAACGTTGGTGGAAAGTGCCCTTGAACACACAAAGGGTAAAACCACCGAATTGACGACCAATTCACAAATGCTGAATCAAACCAATATTACTAGTAATCTGGAGCTTAAGAATATTAAAATAGACCGCGTTTACTTTTCGGAAAAAGAAGGGCAGTATTATGCCCTGGCCGTTTTGAATCGCGCCGAAACCGCTTTGCTTTATCGTAAGGATTTTGACGAAAATGACGCGTTGATGCAAAAATATTATCAGCAGGCGGCCAAAGAAAGCAACAAATTACACAAGCTGTCCGATCTGAATAAGGCTTATGCCTTGTTTGAAGTGAATCGTCTTATCAATGAAAAATACAAAGTGCTTACAAACGGGCAAGGTTTAAAATCTTCAATTCAAGAAAATGAATTAAAACAAGCGTTGCGTCAGGCCCGGGAAGCGATTAGTATTCAGCTAAAGGCAGAGAATGACACTCCACCGGAAGTAGGTGATTATCTCAAAGAAATGATCGGCAATTTGGGATTTAAGATTTCAAACAAACCATCCGACTTTGTTTTAAACTACCGGCTCGAGCGTACGAAAACCAATTTAAACCGTCCAGGCATTGTGGCCTTTAATTGGCAATTGACCATTCGATTGTCCGATCGAATTAACAATGTTACCCTGAAAACCTTCACGGTGCGCAAAAGAACGGCGGCCATTTCCGAAGGCGAAGCAACGGCACGAATCTTACGATTGGCAAAAATGCAAATCCAGAATCAATTTTATCGTCAATTCATGGACTATTTGAATTCTTTTTAATCCGCTGGTTAACGATCGTGTTGCCGTGGGAGTTTCTCATAAAATTTGATTTAGATCAATGACCGAATATAAATTTATGAGGATAATACACAACGTGATTCATGTTTCGGAAAAACTTAACAATAAATTCAATCTTTAACTTTGCA
>JALWEA010000271.1 GCA_027039465.1 Calditrichia bacterium
GTACACTTGAAGATTTAGGGTATTAAAAAATTAATGATTACGTACTTAACTCCGTAATTTGTGGTGAAAAATGCATTCTTTTTGACCCACCCTCTGACTCCCCCTCCCTGCGCAATCGCAGGGAGGAGGAAGGGGGGTGGGTTGAAACACAAAAATTTCCATTTGATGAAACATCAATAGATTAAATTTGCTTTTTCGGAATAAAGGACATATTTCTTTTAAAAATATTCTACTGATTGTCTACAACCCTAATTCAGGATCAATGCGCAAACGGGTTACCGAAAGTATCTCTGCCGTTGAAACCCGTTCCAGTTTTAAGAACATTTCCAATTGATTCCCATTCTTGAAGAGTTTACCGATAATCAGCACATCAGCGCCTAATAATTGACCCACTTTGGCGGCATTATCCGGCTGAGTAAATCCGCCTAATTCCAAACCTAATTCGCGGGCGATGTATTGCAAATCCTTGCGTTCCACCAGGTGAAAGGTGCTGTCTTTGGCGGCGGCCAAGGTGAGCTGTTCCGTGAAGTATTCCGCATCCGCTTTGAGAGAAGAATCCTGCGGAGTAACGGGAATGATGCTCAGTTTGGTTTTTGGAGCAAGGTGCATGGTTGCGTAATCTTTTAGTTCTCCCAAAGCCTGTGTAAACAATTTTTGCAGTGTTTCTTCTTTTTTTTCTGAAGTCAGTTTTTGTGCTTCAAAATAGGACATTTGCTGCGCAATGGGGCGATCGGTTTGATAGGCCAATTCTTCTTTGGTAAAACGGATGATGATTGCTTCCAATTTATCCGTTTGAAAATTAGTGCCTGTGTGGTGGCTCACGCTACCGGGATGCCCGCCTTCGCTTTCGCCTTTTTCTCCGTAAGTTAAAAAGATGTATTTGCCATAGGTGTACTGTGCAATTTGGCGCAAAACATATTCGCCGTTAAGATCCAAACCGCCGGTGCCGATGCTGAAAATTTTGATCCCTTTGCGTTTGGCCTCTTTGGTTGCAGAAACGTAGGTGTAGGCTTGATTGTAATCCAAATGGGGCGGAGCATCGGTGATAATGAAAGCCAGGCGAATGGCCTGATCATTCCAGTGCATGCCATGAACGGCGGCTTTTAAAGCGGCTTGCAGATCTTCCGGCGTGTCTCCGCCGCCCTCGGCCGTTACTTTGTCCAAAGCCCGGCGGAACGCATTTAAGTCTTTGGTAAAAGGAATGCGCAGGGTATCGTAATTGTCTTCTTTGTCCTTGTACAAAACCATGCCGAAGCGGATGTCCGGCCTGGGTTGCAAAGTTTCCAAATTGTCATTAATGATTTCAATGGTGTTTTTCAGGCGCTCGATCTCTTCACCCATGCTGCCGGTGGTGTCCAAAATAAAAAGCAGATCCAGCGGAATTTGCTGAAAAGTTTGTCGCGGTTGATTCAATTTAATTTGCACCTTGCGCAATCCGTTGCGATCCAATTCCATTACTTTGCGGGCCTTGCGGTAGTCAACGATCACCTTAATTTTTTGGCCTTTCACCCCGATGGCCAAAGGGAAAATAAAAAACGAACCATCCGCGTAAGTACGCCCCATGTCCAACAAATGCCCGTTTTCCAGTACCTGCACTTTGGCGTTTAAAACGGGACGGTTTTCGGCATCGACCACTTGCAACCAAATGCGTTCCTGGATGGGCAGGGAATAATGCCGAGCTTGGCTCTTATATTGATTCAGAAAATGCACAAAATAATTGAACTGCCGGTTGTCATCGGCAAAACCGGCTTTCAGTCCCGAAGCGTGGGCACCGTGTTTGTATCCTGCCAGGTGCATGCCGGACATGCGATCGGAGGTCATTTCGGCTTCATGTTTTCGTTTTTTGAATTCAGGGCGAAGATGCGGTGCCGGATGCATTCCGCCAATCGTACGCGGCTTCATGAACTCATCCAAATGTCCTTTAGGGTGCCTTTCCAGGGTAACGTTTAAGCGCACTGTTTCACCGGATGAAAGGACAACCGTTTTCATTTTCTGTTCATAATCCAACGTCGTAAAAAGAAGGCGATAGCGGCCGGACGGAACACGCGTGAATTTATAGTGACCTGAATCATCGGTTGCCGTAGTCCGTTTTAATTCAAGAATTTTTACGTCCACTGCAGGTAACGGTTTGCCCGAATGACTATCAAAGACCGTGCCTTCGATAATGCCTTGCGCCAATAGCGGGAATTTTAAAATCGAAAAAAATAGAAGGAGAAGAGAAACGTATCTCATTACAAAGCTCCTTTATTAATAGAAAAATATGGTTAATGCCTAAATCAAAGCAAACGGTGTAGCAGTAAATCAAATTTAACCGCTTCGGGAAAAATTTTTTACCACGTTGAAAGTAACTTTATCTGCCGTAAATCATTCGCTTAAACGCAGGACAGTTCAATAAGATTCACAAGTTCGGTAAGCGTCGGAAGTCGGAAAAATCAAAAGCCCTGCAAACAAGGCAGGGCTTCGGTTGAAATCGGGTGAATTATTTATTTACCTGAAACGTACGATCGCCTTTTTCAAAGAAATTTACGATTTGTCTGGCTGCCGCAAGTCCGGCGTTAATATTGGCCTCAGCCGTTTGAGCGCCCATTTTCTTAGGCGTAAAAAAGTAGCGATCCGGGTATTTTTCGGCAATCACGTCTTTGCAATCCGGCGCAATGTCAGAGATGTATTTGAAGTCCGGGCGTTCTTCGAACATTTTCAGCAAATCGTCCTCGTCGATAATTTCCTTGCGCGCGGTATTAACCAACGTTGCATTTTGCGGCATTTTGGAGAGCAGGGTGTAATTAATGGATTTGATTGTATGCTCGTTGGCCGGAATGTGCAACGAAACATATTGCGAACGGGTGTACAATTCTTCGGCGGAATCAACGACCGTTACACCGTCTTTTTCAATTTCTTCTTTGGGAATGAAAGGATCAAAGGCAAAAAGCTCCATGCCAAAGCCTTTTGCAATTTCAGCCACGCGTCGACCCACATGACCATAAGCATGCACGCCTAATGATTTGCCCTTAAGCTCGGTGCCGGGTTTACCGTTAAAGCGGTTGCGGGCCAGGTACACCATCATGCCCAACGCCAGCTCAGCCACGGCATTGGAGTTCTGGCCGGGTGTATTCATGACGACAATGCCTTTTTCCGTGGCGGTTTTGAGATCAATATTATCGTAGCCTGCTCCGGCGCGAACCACGATTTTAAGTTTGGGCGCGGCCTGCATAACGTCCGCCGTAATTTTGTCGCTGCGCACGATCAAAGCATCGGCGTCGGCCACGGCTTGTTTTAAGGCGTCCTGATTCTCATATTTTTCCAACAAAGCAAACTGATAGCCTGCGTTTTCAATGATTTTTTTGATTTGCTCCACGGCAATGGGGGCAAAAGGTTTTACGGTGGCAATGAGTACTTTTGGCATTTTTTATTCTCCTTTCGGTTGGACTCCAAATCATTCAATGAGAAAATTATCATTTATTTAATTAAAAAACAACCGAAAAGCGGGGGAAATTGAAGCAAAAGTGAATGTGGCGAAGGGGTTGATGGTTAAATTGTTGAATTGTTGAATGGGAGATCGTTAAGCGTGTATCCGTTATTCGTATATTCGTTATCCGTAAATAGCTGTCATTGCGAATGATCCCGCGAGCCTGATGAGCGGGAGAGTGAAGCAATCCCTTTCAAAGCAGCACCGGCCGAAAATGGTGGAAGGGATTGCTTCTCCCGACTTCATCGGGATCGCAATGACATGATGGTGCGGCGATTCGTTGTCCACCCCGTCCCGTTCGGGACGGGCAAATTTTGGTG
>JALWEA010000272.1 GCA_027039465.1 Calditrichia bacterium
TCCTAAACCGCTATATGAGCGCACGATGCTTCTATTTTACAAACTTAAACCTTAATCCGGCACGTCAATTCATCCTTCACAAAAGTTTGCAAATTCAAATCGTGCCATACAGAGTATTTAGTTACGTAGGAATAAAAGCAGAAGGACAAAACATTAAAAAAAGCCGATACAAGATCGGCCTTCTTAAAGTAGCGCGTACGGGATTCGAACCCGTGTTATCCCGAGAATCGGGACGTCCTAAACCGCTATATGGGCGCACGATGCTTCTATTATACAAACTTAAACCTTAATCCGGCACGTCAATTCATCCTTCACAAAAGTTTGCAAATTCAAACCCATGCCATACAGAGTATTTAGTTACGTAGGAATAAAAGCAGAAGGACAAAACATTAAAAAAAGCCGATACAGAATCGGCCTTTTTAAAGTAGCGCGTACGGGATTCGAACCCGTGTTACCGACGTGAGAGGCCGGCGTCCTAAACCGCTAGACGAACGCGCCTTATTTTTATTTTGCAAAACTATTTTTCAAATCAAATGCATCAAAGCATTTTTGTATGAATTGAATCTCGAACCTGTGTTATCCCGAGAATCGGGACGTCCTAAACCGCTAGACGAATGCGCCATGTTCATTTTCAAAGAAAAGCCCCTCTTTCGAGAGGGGCTTCAGAGTACGCCCGGGAGGACTCGAACCCCCAACCTTTTGGTCCGTAGCCAAACGCTCTATCCAGTTGAGCTACGGGCGCACAAAACTTGATCTCGCTGCGGGACGAGGATTCGAACCCCGGCTACCTGGGCCAGAACCAGGCGTCCTACCGCTAGACGATCCCGCAAATGAGTTGACAAATTTAAAAAGCTTTTACTCACTTGTCAAATAATAATTTTCCGCTTTTAATCGCTTGGCCCTTCTTATTACATCCATTAAAAATCCGATCTCTTTTTTGAATTAATTTTTTGGTTTGTCTTCACGCTAATTTGTTTTTTTTGATGGTTCTCGTTAAAATAAGTCAAACCAAACGGAGTAAACGATGAAACGCGATGATCTATATTTTATGCGCGAAGCCATTCGCGAAGGACGTAAAGCTTTGGAATCGGGCGATGTCCCTATCGGTGCCGTGGTTGTTCTGGATGGCCGCATCATCGGTCGCGGCCACAACCAGGTGGAATTGCTGAAAGACCCGACCGCCCACGCCGAAATGATTGCCATTACCGCCGCCACGGCCACCATCGGAGAAAAATGGCTGCGCGACGCCACTCTTTACGTTACCGTTGAACCGTGTGCCATGTGCGCCGGAGCCGCGGTGTTGGCGCGCCTGAAACGCGTTGTTTACGGAGTACAGGAGATAAAGACCGGTGCCCATTCCAGTTTGTTTAATTTACTCAACGACCCGCGTTTAAATCATCAAATCGAAGTTACTCCGGGCGTTGCGCGCGATGAATGCGCCGCGTTGATGATGGAATTTTTCCAAAATTTGCGTGAGCAAAATAAAAATACATGATCCTCGTAAGGAGTTCAACTTCCGGCTCGTATTATTTTAGAGCTAAGCCTAAAATTAAATTCACTTATTAATATGTTCCATACTCCCAAATTTGTGGTAAATAATATATGTGTCTACTCTAAAAAGCCCTAAAGGGCTAAAATGCAGAGCCCTTGAAATTTTAACCCCAACATAAATGTTGGGGCTAACATATTGCTTTTTATTTTGTTATCCCCATCCTTCTGTTTAAATCCCGATTTATCTAGGAGGATGGGGACTAAATAATTAGTTTACATAAAGAGGGGTTTTTAGTCCCTATTTAGCGTGGACTCATACATTCGCTTTTAAAAAATTTCTTCCCGTCACCGCACCAAATAATCATTCAGTGTAACAATTTCTATTTCTTTAGGATTAAAAGGCCCGGCATTTAAAACCTGCACTTGTTTAACCTCATTGGGCAATAGCACAAAACCCTGATCGCTGAAGTTGAATTCCGGATGACGTAATTCCACAAAGAAAGCGGGAACCGTGCTGCGTATTTCCAATTGATTTTTCCCGACACGATTTAAATGTATTTCCCCTTTTGTTGAAGAAAGGACAAGGTACTTCCATTTTGTTTCGGGAAACACATTACGAGATACCATTGATCCGTTTTCATCATAAACCGTTGCAATCATTACTCCTTGTTGTTCGGATGATTTTTGATTAAATATCAATGATTGTTTTCCCGCATTTTGTTGAAGCGTTTTCTCAAAAATCGTTTGTAAAATTCCCTGCTGCGTATCAAAACGCATTAGGACAACCTTGCCGGAAAAAGAAGTTCGGCTTTCATTTTTCAATAGTAGTTTAAAACCGGAATCAATACGTTTAAAGGTTAAAAGCAATGGCGCAAACGAGCGTTTGATTTGGTAATAACTCAATTTAGGCCGCAAATCATAATCAATAAAAGACCAACTGCTCACGGGCCAGCAATCATTAATCTGCCAGATAATCGCGCCGTTAGTCATCCCATTGGTACGCCAATGTTCCAAACACGATTGCAAAGCAAAGGCCTGATTTAATTGCGTTAAATAAATGAAATCCTCGAATTCCGTACGTACGGGCAAATGACCGCTTAAAAACCGAAACAACCTTTCCGGCCCTTCGTCCTGCTTGTTGTGCCATTCGAATGCCTGACTTTGCACTTTACAATCGGTTGCAGGCAAGCTGTTTTTCATGGTCTGCACGTGAGCCGGTGCCTGAAAACCGAATTCCGTCACGAACAAACTTTGATCCGTTTGCACGGATGTGTAATCCTGCCAAAACGACCAAATTTCCCAGGCATGCCGATTGCCACTTTGCGAAGCATTGGGATCCGCTTCGTTTCCCCAAGGAGTGGTAGGCCAATATGGCCTGGAGGTATCCCATTCTTTAAGCCAGGTCGGAATCTTCTGATGGAACAGTTCGAAACCAGGCATTTCAGCGGTTGGTGTGCCCATATCGCGATGCCAAATCCACTCGTTTTCGTTATTCCCGCACCAAAGAATAATCGAAGGATGCGCCTGCAAACGACCGATATTGTCCGCCAGTTCATCGCGCACTTCTTGCAAAAACTTGGCATCTTCCGGATATCCGGCACAGGCAAACATCAAATCCTGCCAAACCATCAGCCCCAGGCGATCACACAATTCGTAAAAAGAGTCGTCTTCGTAAATACCGCCGCCCCATACGCGCAAAGCGTTCAAATGCCCGTCTTTGGCTAGTGTCAATAACTGCGTGTACGTTTCCTTTTTAACCCTCGGCAAAAACGAGTCGGCGGGAATCCAATTGGCCCCTTTAACAAATATTTTGCGCCCATTGATTTTGAAATAGAATTCCGGTTTGCCCTTTTCTTCCGTTACCAATTCAACCGTTCGGATGCCAACCAAACGCTCCCGCTCATCCAGGACATTGCCCGCATCGTCTTTCAGACGCAAAGTCAGTTGATGCAAAGCCGCGTCACCCTGGCCGTTGGGCCACCACAATTCGGGGCAGTCGATTTGCAATTCTCCCCGAAAAATTTTCCCGTTACCTTTTAATCGACCGGTCAGCATCCGCTCCTTATGATGCAGCTCATACTCTACCGTTGCATCTTCGGGTGCTTCACCCCAAAGCGTACACTTTAAACGAATCCGAGCGTAGTCGCTTTTTAATTCCGACGTTTCAAAATAAATATGCTCAATACCAGCCCTTTGCCGGAGCAAATATACCGGCCGCCAAATACCCGTTGTGGGATACTGCGGGCCCCAATCCCAACCGAACGAATACTGAGTTTTACGCAGAAAGACCCGATCCGGGTGGCACACCGAAGGCATTTGCCGGATAGGGCGCTTGTGCGTGCGCACCCACTGCAAAAGCGAACGAAACACGATACGCAAGCGATTCTCGTTTTTACGTAACTCGGAATTAACTTTAAACCGATAACCGCGAAACATGTTTTGTGTTACGGCCAATGGCCGATCGTTGAGCCAAATTTCCGCCACCGTGTCCAAGCCCTCGAAAACAAGCCATAACGGAGCATTCGTTTCAGCATCATCCGGCAAATCGAACACCGTTTCGTATCGCCAATCGTTTTCGGCAATCCATTGCAATTCCTTTTCATTCATGCCGAAAAACGGATCGGGAATCAGTCCGGCGGAAAACAGATCGGTATGCACGGTTCCCGGAACCGAAGCCGATATTCCCTCGTCGGGCATTGAAAAGGATTCCGGAATTTGACGTCGCGTGTGCAAAAACAGCTTCCAATTGGTTTCCAGCACAAATATCCGATTCATTGTGTTTCCCTTTTAAAAGCATTGTTAACAAATTTTGCAGCAGTTGGATTTTTCTCAATTTCAAGCAAACTAAGCAAAGCTTCGACGGTTGATTCCGCACCTGAATTCAAATTAATTTTTTGAGAATTTAAAATGCCGTCAAAACAACGGCCCGTGTTAGGATCGTACATCCTAAAATGCCCCGCATTGTCTCCGGCAAACCAGGAACCGATTTTGCCGGCCAGCCGTGCATATTTTTTTTGACCGGTTTGCCGAAAGGCATTTAAACAGGCCCAAATCATCGGACGGATATCATAAGCAATTTGCTCAAATTGAACACGTTGCTCAACGGAGACATGCCCGTTCTCCCGAGATAGGGTCAAAGCATGTAAATAATGCACTTTCGTTAAATACGCGTAAAAATTATCGATTTCTCGTAAGGCCGCCTGCAAAGCCACCGAATCTTTGGTGATACTGAAATAATCCAGCAAGGCGTCGGACTGACTGTTCCCGTAGGCATGCCAGAAATTTTCCCAACTTAAAAACAGGCCGTTAACCGATGCCGAAGCATCCTTGACCTGCATGGCTAAAATTCCTCTGACCGGCAGGCGCATTAAGGACAACAAAGCCGTATCGCCTGTCCACTTAAAGGTATTCGCCAAAGCCTTTAATAAAATGGATGCCTGATCGGCGCCGTATTTTTGAGGCAACCAGGTCGGAATTTGAAATCCGGCGATTGTTCCCCAACGCCCCGCTCTCTGCTTTAATGTGCTCACACAAGGAAGAATATTTTCAATTGCCCCGCGAACGGAATCCGCCAAAGCGGAATCTTGCATCGTATGGTGTAAACCGAATTCCGATAACGCCAAAAAAGCACGCCATGTCCACCAATCGGGCAAAGGTTGACTGTTGCGATTTTCTTTCTCAATACCGCCGTCCGAACGAATGAAGTTGTAAAAGCATCCGTTATCGGCCTGCATGCTCAATACGGTGCGGAGTAAGGCCCGCCCACGGCTTAAAGCTTCCGCATCGTTGAAATAACGTCCGTAACGCAAATAAAAAACAGCCGCTCTGGCTATGTCATCCACACAAGTAAAGCCTTCGCCTTTGGCTTCCACCGGTTTGTAATCGGGATACTCGGCGTAGATGTGGATGATGGCCGCGCGTCGCCCGTCGGCTAAAGTAACCGTATCGTACAAATGATTTAAATGGGAAAGATTGACCAAAGTCGCCGGTTTTTCATTGCCGCCGCGTCCGCAATTCCAAAGCGACAAAGCCATTCCCAAAAGGATTAAAGCTAACGCACGTTTCATTGTGAATCCTCAACGGGATCGCATTGGGAAAGTAAATAATCCACGGTTGTGGTGGCCAGGCAAATATTGCTATCCGCCCCCGAGTAATAAATTTTGATGGTTCCGTCCGGTTCGGGAATCCACCCTGTCGAAAAAACAACGTTCGGAACGTCTCCCTGACGTTCGTAAGGCATTTCCGGCGAAAGGATCGGTTCATTGCTGCGCCCGAGTACTTTTGCGGGATTTTCCGAATCCAGCAACAATACCCCCTGCCGGTAAATCATGGACATACCGATGGTGCGCACGCCATGGTAAAGCATCAGCCAACCGCGTTCCGTCCGAATGGGCGGCGTTGATGCGCCGATTTTATCACCATCCCACAAAGCCTTGCGACGCGCAATCAAGCGACGCGGCGATCCCCAGTGCAATAAATCGGGACTACGATTAATCCAGATATCACCTTCGTATTGGGTAATTTGCGGGCGATCGATTTTCCAATAAAACCCGTCTATTTTTTCGGGGAAAAGCACGGCATCTTTGTTTATGGGCTCTGTAATCGGCCCTAAAAATTCGAAGGCTTTAAAATCGGTCGTTTTTGCCAACATCACCACCGGTTCATTGGCCGAATAACCGGTGTAAAGAATGTAATAAATACCGCCGATGCGCGTGATGCGCGGATCTTCAAGGCCCCAATGAACGTACTCGAAGAAACCCTGATGGTTTTCGGGAGTAAGAACCGGCCGATTTTCAACCTTAAAATGAATTCCGTCCTCGCTCCAGGCCTTTACCAGCGACGAAATTCCCGAAGGTTTCTCCACCCGACAAAGTAATAAATATTTATTTTGGAATTTAATCGCGCCCGCATTGAAAATACTATTTACTTTGAACGGCACATCCTCGGCCGTCAAAATGGGATTCTTCGCATACCGTTCAAGTTTGCTCATTCTCTGTCTCCTTTCGATTCCCGTTCCATGGTTTGCAAAAGCTCGTGCACATCAAACAGCGCCATTCCCGAAGCCGAATCGGACATGGCATACGGTAAAACCAATCGGTCATGATGAATCATGGCGCCGCAGGTGTAAACCACATTAGGCACATAACCTTCCCGTTCATGCTCTTCGGGCCCCAACAGAGGTTCGTACAAACGGGCTGCCACTTTTTGCGGATTCTCCGGATCAAGCAAGACGGCGCCCAATTGATATTTGCGCATGGGACCAACGCCGTGTGTGATCAGCAGCCATCCTTTTTCCGTTTTCAAAGGCGAGCCGCAATTTCCGATTTTGGAGAGTTCCCAGGGCATTTCCGGACGCATGATGGGAATATGATCCTGCCATTCAAACAGGTTTTCGGAATACATGATGAACAGATTATTGCCGTCCTGCCTTGAAATCATGGCATATTTGCCGTTGATTTTTTGCGGGAACAGGGCCATGTCCTTATCCTGAATGGCCTTGCCTTTTAAATTGTGAAAGCGGAACGTTTTAAAATCTTTTGTTTCCATAATTTTTGTTTGAATCCGGTATCCGTTGTAGGCCGTGTAGGTGCCGTAATAGGTCACTTCTCCGTCTTCTTCAAAACGCACCAACCGTAAATCTTCGATACCGTTACTTTCGTCATCGGTAATGGGAAAAATCACATGTTCCGAAAGCGGCATTTCATCCGGAAAGCGCACTTCGGTAACGGGATGGTCGCCGGAGAGGTGCCGAATATGTTCCGGGCCTGTGGCAAAGCCGGAAGGCGGCGGAATAATTCTTAAATGCCCGATATTATCGATCGCCCCTTGTAAAAATTCGATGCTTGAAATGTGCCCTTCTCCGGTGGCGCGCAGCGAAAGAACAAACGGTTGCTCGCCGTCTTCCGAACGATCCAACGGTGCAATGGACGGATTGAACAAAGCGGCGGATTCTACCGAATACTCTTTGGTAAAATAGCTGGCCAAAAGCAATTGATCGCTTTCCTTTAATTTAAAACCCGAGGGAAGAAACGGCTCCAATTCTTTAAAATGCTTTTTCAAAACACCTTCCAAATCGCGATGGCGATTGGAAAATTGTTCCAAAGTTTGTTCAAGCAATTTTTGGCGTTCATCGGGCTCCATTTTTAGCAAAATCGAAGCGATCCGATACACATTTTCCTGATCGATATTATAGGATAATGATATCACCCGCCTTACATCCGGGCTTATTTTGAGAGAAAGTCGTTTAACCTGCACGTAAAAGTCTCCTATCCTTTTAGTCCTGAAGCTGCCATGCTTTCAATAAAATAACGTTGGAAGAATGCATAAACCAGAACGATGGGCACGGCCAACAAGGTCGCCGCGGCCAGAGTGGCGCCCAATTGGCCTTCGGACTGCCCCCCAACCGCAAAAATGGTTACCAACTGAGGCATGGTCATTAATTTTTCGTTACGGATTACAATCAAAGGCCAAAGCACATCATTCCAATTGGTCATAAAGGTAATGATGCCCACGGTAATGACCACCGGTTTTGAAAGCGGCCATATTATGCGGAAGAGTATGGTAAATTCACCGCACCCGTCAAGGCGTGCGGCATCAATCAAATCCTGCGGGATGTCCATGAAAAACTGCCGGAAGAGCAGAATACTGAATGCCGTAACCATGCCAGGCGCTATGAGCGAAAGGTAGGTATCGACCCAACCGAATTTAACCATCAAAATGTACATCGGAATCAAAGTAATCTGAAAAGGAATTACCATCGTAAACAGGATGCTTGCAAATATTAAATCCCGCCCGAAAAAATTTAACCGCGAAAGCGCGTAACCTACCATGGAGCCAAAAAACAGCACCGAAGCGGTTACGCAGGTGGAAACAAACAAACTGTTAATCAGCGCACGGCCGATGGGAATCTTCTGCACTACAGCCCGATAGCTTTCCAGGGTAAAATGATTCGACCATAAACCGATACTGCCGATCTCAAGCTCGGGCTTTAGACTGGCAGCCAACATCCAAAGAAACGGATACAAAAACGTCATTCCGGCGACGATTAGAATCAGATAAATCCAATAGCGTTTCATTTGTTCTCCACCACGCGTTTTTGAATAAGAACCACGATTAAAATGATAAAAGCAAAAAAGAAACCCAACGTGGCAGCATAGCCCATGTGTCCGAAATAAAAGGCCTGATTGTAAATGTAGAGCATGGCCGAAAGCGTACTGTTCATGGGGCCGCCGCCGGTCATTACAAACGGCTCGATGAACAACGAAAATCCGCCGATTGTAGACAAAATAACCACAAGCACCATGGTACTGTTCAGGGCCGGAACGGTAATGTGCCGGAATTGTTGCCATTTGTTTGCACCGTCCAGTTCGGCCGCTTCGTACAAATATTTGGGAATGTTTTGCAATCCGACCATGAACAAAACAATGTACAAACCTACGTTCTTCCAGGTGGCCATGATGGCGATGGAAGGCATAGCCCAGGACGGATCGTTAATCCACGGAATTCTGGGCAAACCGATTTTCAACAGCAACAAATTCAACAAACCCGTTTCGTAGCTGTAAAGTTGTTGCCACAAAATGGTGATCACCACACCGGAAACAATAACCGGCAGGAAGAAGATCGCTCGGAAGAATCCGCGGAATTTGATCTTTTGATTCAGCAAAACCGCAAGACCCAGAGCCACAACTATTTGCAGCGGGATGTGAATCGCCAGGAAAACGAGCGTATTCCAAATTGCCTGAAAGAATTCAACGTCATGAAACAAACGGTAAAAATTTTTCAAGCCGATCCAGTGCATGGGTGTGATGATATTCCATTTATGAAATATCAAAATAAACGAAAAAGTCAGCGGAAAGGCCATGAACAGCGCAAAGCTGATCAGGTAGGGCGCGGTCATTAAATAACCGACTTTTTCACTGCGTTTTATTTTTCGAATAATCGATTGCATCACAAGCTATTCCATTTTCGTATGACGTAAACGCGTTTCACCGCACGTTTGATGGCTTCTTCCGGCGTTCTTCGCCCGTAAATCACACAAGCTTCGTATTCCTGCGAAATGGCGTTGAAAATTTCCTTTAAATCCGAAACGCCGTCGACTCCGCGGGTGTAAGGCGCCTGTCGGGCAAAAACGACCATTTTGGGATTGTGATTGAAAAAATCCGTGTACAACGAATCGTTAAGTAAATTTTTACGAATGGGAATTTGATTGCAAATTTCCAGGAGACGCTTATCGGCATGGGCTGAAATGAGCCACTTAACAAATTGCCAGGCCTGTTTGGGATAACGGGTGGTGTTAAAAACGGAAATATTTTTGGGATCGCCGTAAGTGTAAGACGGACCTTGTACACTGTCCGGCTTGGGAATGGGCATGATGCCGTAGTCAAAACCAGCCGGTTTGTATTTTTCGATGTAAGCCAATAGCCACGGGCCGGAAATTTGTGTTGCCAAGCGTCCGGCCAGAAATTGATCGCCCTGAAATTGAGTAATGGGAATGTAACCCTTGCGATACATGGTTTGGAAGAATTGAAAGACTTGTACGCTTGCTCGGTTGCCAAAAGCGATGCTATCGCCATGGAATAAAGTTTGACCGCCGGAAGCACAAATGTAAAAAGGATAATAATCGAACAACCGTTGCCACCAAATCGGTTTAATATCACGATAAAGCATCCAGTAGTCCGGTTGGCCGTCACCGTCCAAATCGCGTACAATTTTTTGTGCGGCATGTAAAAATTGCGAATAGGTTGTTAACGGCGCTTTAACATTAAATTTTTTAAAAATCTTTTTATTGTAAAAAATGAGAATGGGATTGGTCTTCCAAGGAATTTGGTAAAAACCGCCGTCCCTGGCTTTAAATGATTCCAACAAATCCCTAGGAACCCTTTTTAAAATGTACGGCCAAAAATCCGGGAAGGTATCCAGGCGCACCAGCCCTCCGGCCGAGATAAAATCATCCATGGCGCCTGGCCACATATTGGAACAGACATCAGGGGTCGTACCTCCGGCAATGGCGGCCAACAGTACCTCTTCCGACGACTGGCTGCTGGGCAAAGGTTGTAAAAGTACGGGAATATCAGGATGGGTGGCGTTCCAGCTTTTGACCAATTCCTTAGCCAGTTTCACTTCCTGCGGATTGGCGGCGCACCAATAGGTTAAGCGCGTTTTTTCGGGTTTTGCGCCTTGATGTGCCGACTTGTTCTTCCCGCAACTCAAAACCGCAATGGCCAAAAAGAAAATAATAATGAACCGCTTCATCCGCTTTTCCGTTTTTTCATTAAAAATATCAGACTGTTCGCTACCCAATAACTTCTACTTCACTTTCAGCCCTTTTTTAACAACCGTTCCGATGCGCGTTTTCAAACGAAAAAAGTACAAACCGCTGGGAACGTTTTGTGCATTCCATTGCACACGATGCCAGCCGGAGGCTTGCCTTTGGGCAACGAGTGTTTTCAGCAACGCGCCCTGAATATTGTACACCTTAAGATCAACCGCTAAAGTTTTAGGCAAATAGTAATTAATCACCGTGGCCGGATTAAAGGGATTCGGATAATTTTGCTCCAACTTCAATTGTTCGGGAAACTTTGCCGATTGCGCTGCGAAAATCGGAGTTTGTGTTTGAAACAAGGCGACTACCTCATCGGAGCTTAAGGCGCGATTGTACAGGAACACATTGTCCAGCATTCCTTTGAATCCGTATTGCACGTTATTGGGTAATGTTTGCCCCAGCACCAAATCGTACGATGTTTGCAGAATTTTACCGCTGCAACTTTTTTGCGCATCGATTTGGCCGTTTAAATAGATGCTCATTTCATTGCCGTCATACAGGCAGGAAACGTAATAAAATTTATTCTTTTGCAACTCCCGCTGCGTATCCAGATCGTAAATTCCGGTTTCGGTTTTAATCGTCCAACGCAGATGTCGATTCGTTACGGAAATCTTCCAACGATTCTCCCAATTTCCATGACTCAGCGGATAGGCTTCTCGGTTGAAAAACGTATCGACTTTCATCCAAAAGGCGACGGTGACGGCGTTTTGAAAATTTAGCCAAGGCCGGTTGGGCACTATCAACCGATCGTTTTCACCGTTAAAATGCAAAGCGTTATCCATTATGCCGTGATAATCCGCTGCAGGTTCCGTGCCGATTTCTTGTCCGTTATCGCTAAAAGCGCTGCTATCGTCGGCGTTTCCATCAAGTAATAATTTCAACACCAGGTCACCGACGGTAACACCCACACTGTCCTCCGCCTGAGCACCTTTGTCGTCTCTCACCAAACAATGCACAAAATAATAACCGACCTGTTCCGGTGCCACCCATGAAGCCCGGGCCGATCCGGCGAAAGTATCTCCTCGGGTCGTGAACCAGCGGTAGTAAAGCGAATCGCCATCGGCGTCCGTGGCCTTGCAGAAAAGTGTTACCGATTTTCCGGGCAATGTTTCCGTGGAATCGGTTTGCAGGAACTCGATTTGCGGGGCATGATTA
>JALWEA010000273.1 GCA_027039465.1 Calditrichia bacterium
TCCCAGTTCCCAATCAAAAAAGAAAGGAAATCAAAGCATGAATACAAATCTACCGGATTTCAAGAAGTTAAGCGATGGAAAAGACATCGAATTCATTGACCTCAAGGTGTGCGACTTGCAAGGGCGTCTGCATCATCTTTCCTTGCCCTATTCCGAAAAGACCATGGAAACGCTAATGCGCGACGGCGTCGGCTTTGACGGATCCAGTTACGGATTCAAGCGCGTGGAAAACAGCGACATGATCATGAAACCCGATTTGGATACTTGCATGATCGATCCGTTTCGTGAAGCGGTGACTTTAAGTTGTTTTACCCGTGTGTACAATACCGATGCGCAAAATACGCCTTATCGTTACGATTTACGTAATATGGCGGAAAGGGCCGAACAATTGTTGCAAAAACACGGCATTGCTCACCAATCAATGTGGGGGCCGGAGTTTGAATTCTACATTATGCAAGATGTCCAATTTAGTACCAATGCCCATGATGCTTACGTGCGTATCGATTGCGAAGAAGATTTCAGCGCCAACGGCTATCACATTGCCAATCCGCTGGATTTGTACGATGATTTCCGCGACGAAGCCTCCAAGCTTTTGCTGCAAGCCGGAATTCCGGTGAAGTACCACCATCACGAAGTGGGCAGTTGCGGCCAGCAGGAGATCGAGACCTTTTTCAATCCGCTGCTCAAAACCAGTGACAACATCCTTTTAAGCAAATACATCTTGCACAATTTGGCCAAAGAAAAAGGATTGAGCTTAACTTTTATGCCCAAACCCATTTACAAGCAAGCCGGTTCGGGAATGCATCTGCACCAATTTTTAGTGGATGAAAATCAACGGAACGTTTTTTACCAAAAAGGCGGCTATGCCAATCTGAATCAGACAGCTTTGTATTACATCGGCGGTATTTTAAAACATGCACCCGCTTTGAGCGCTTTAACCAACCCGACCACCAATTCATATAAACGCTTAGTGCCAGGCGTGGAAGCGCCAACAGCGATCAATTTTGGGCAGGCCAATCGCGCCAGTTGCGTGCGCATTCCGCGGTACGTAAAAGATCCGCAGCAAACCCGCCTGGAATACCGCCCGCCGGATGCCATGGCCAATCCGTATTTGGCATTAACCGCCATTCTTTTGGCCGGTATTGACGGGATTGTCAACAAAATCGATCCGGTCAAATTGGGTTACGGCCCTTACGAAGCGGATGATTTCAATCCCAAAATCGAAATGCACTACCTGCCGTTTAGCCTGAATGCGGCGCTGGAAGCTTTGGAAAAAGATTACCAGTTTCTGTTACGCGACGGGATTTTCGATATCGAACTGATTGAACACTGGATCAAAGTCAAAACCGATGAATTCAATCATGTTTCCAATTGGCCCAGTCCGGTGGAATATCGCATGTATTTTGATTTGTAGATTGTAATTAGGGCATCTGAAAGAATGTAAAAGGACGCTATTTGTTAAGTTCCTGACTACTATTGACATGTGGTGGGCTGTCATTCTGAGTTCCGCTTCAGCGGAACGAAGAATCCCTAACATTATTCATGGCCGTTGCCGCTTTGGAGTGGATTGCTTTACTCTCCCGCTCGCAGGCTCACGGGATCGCAATGACAACCCACCATTTATCAATACTAAAATTCATTAAAACCGTTATTGTACAAAGAGCTGTTTGCGTGTAACAACCTTGCCTTTTGATGGAATATGGAGTGCTACGATTACTTTACTTAGAAAACGGAACGAGTTGACTGCTTTTTATTGATTATTTAGGATTTATCGGTTAAAATCTATTAAATTTGACCGATAAACCTGAAATATTAATACCGGTTGAATTTGAAAGATGAAAACCGTTTAAAGCGCGAAGTGCGCGTAAAAATATCATAAATCTTTGACAGCCTTTTTAAAGGAAGTTTGATTCTGGCGTCCGGAATTAATATATTGTAATAACAATATATCAGGAGAAGCAGGATGGCTAATCAATTGATAGTACGCATAGATCCCGAATTAAAGATGAAAGCTTCCCGTTTAGCAAAAAGAGACGGTAAAAATTTAAGCGAAGTGATTCGGGATTTGTTGGAATCATACGTGAAAAAGCGGGACATCGGGGCATATATTGATCAGTTATGGAACAGAATCGGCGATAAGATAGCCGAAAAGGGTTTTACGGAAGAAGATATCGAAACGATCATTCAAAATATCAGAAAGAATAAATGATACGGGTCGTAATTGATGCCAATGTGTTTGTGTCATCGTTTTTCGGCGGGAATCCAAAAAAAGTTATCGATCTTTGGAAGGATGGTAAAATCGTATGGTGCCTTTCCAATGAGATCGTGGACGAATATGTGGCTGTCCTTCGGAGAATGGGATTGCAGAATGAAAAGGAATTACAAGAATTATTAAAGATCTTTGCCGAAGGATATCATATTGCTTTTACAACGGAAACACCGCATTTGGAAATAATAAAAGATGATCCCGCGGATAATAAATTTTTAGAATGCGCCGTTGCTTTGGATGCAGAGTATATTGTTTCCGGAGATAAGCATTTAAAGCAAATAAAACAATACCTGCATATTACGATTGCCAGCCCGAAAGCATTTTTAAATGCCATGGAAAGAAAAGAAAAGGAGCGTTAGCGCCGCAACATGTCAATAGTAGCGGAACGAAGTGGAGCGCGGCAATCCCTAACATTATTAAGGCCGTTTCCTTCACAATAGGCCTGTGCTGCTTTGGATGGGATTGCTTCGTCGCTACAAGTGTCGGCACAATCACTCGGGAACCGGACGCTGCATCTGTTCCAAGTTCCCGGTTCCCAATTAATTCATATCACTGCCTTAATAATCCATGGCGCATGCCATGGTTCCCGGCCTACTATTGACATGTGGTGAGCTGTCATTCTGAATGGAGTCCCGAGAATCGGGACGGAATGAAGAATCCCTTTCGTCCTTTGCTGCTTAGGAGGAGATTCTTCTCCCGACACGTCGGGAGAAGAATGACAAGGCTGGCCTTATGTCAATTTATTAATAATCCGTGGCGACAGCCATGGTTCAGTTCCTCGCAATGACAGCCCTTAACGAATAATGATTTTCCCCTTAACTCTTACACCATTAACTATTAACCATTTACCCATTCAACCAATCAACAATTCAACTCTTTCACGATTAACGAATATACGGATAACGGATACACGAATAATGACTTTCCCTTCAACCCTTAACCCTTAACCATTTTTCCATTTAACCATTCAACCTATTGCCAATTAACAGTTCCTAATTCCCAATTAATGCGTATGGCTCCGCGTCTCGCGATGCCAATCTAAAAACATCCGTTTGCCAATCCTGCAGCTACGCCAGCTGCAAATCAAAAAATTCTTTTTCCACAAAAAACTCGTCGATTCTGTCAGCCATTTTAGCCATGGCCTTGTCACCTAATAAGCTCAAGTAATCCTGAATTTCTTCCTTTACCTGAATCGCCGGAATGTTTTCGAATTTTGCCCGGTCGATGAACAGACGCACGGCTTCGTAAGGATGCGCCATGGCCTCGAACGATTTTTCGGCGGCTACGTCCGGATTTTGGTGAATCCATGTGATGGCCTCGTCCAGCTCATGAATGAAAAGTTCGGCCAAATCCGGATGCTCCCGCAGAAACTTGCCCTTGAAAAGTAATCCGGCGTTGGGTAAACCGTGACTTTGCGGCTTGATTTGTTGCCAAAGTTCGGAATAGGAGAAGGCAACCTGAATATCCGGATGGGCGTTCAGGGCATAGCTTACTTCCGGCTCGCGGATCAA
>JALWEA010000274.1 GCA_027039465.1 Calditrichia bacterium
CTTTAAAGCAACGTGGCATTAAAGTTATTAACGGAAATCTCATCGGCGACAATCGTTATTTTAAAGAACCGAGCTTGGCCGAAGGCTGGAATTGGGATGATGAATCTTTTTGGTATTCGGCCCACACATCCGCTTTGTCTTTTAATGATAATTGCATTGACTTTAAAATTTGGCCTTCCTCTGTCGGGGATCCGGTGCAATTTTCCGTTTTTCCTTCCGACGATTCCATAAAAATTGTTAATCGGGCGGTTGTGGTCGACTCGTCCGGAGATTCAACTTTGAATATTACCCGTTTAAACGGAAAGAATATTTATTTAATTCAAGGAACTTTACCCGTTACTGCGGACACAGCTTTTGAGTCGATTACCGTCGAACGTCCTGCCAACTTCTTTTTGAGGACCCTTTTCAAAGTTTTAACCGATCGCGGCATTAAAATTAAAGGGAAATTAAAAGTAATCGGTGAAAACGATTCATTGAATTATGATAATGCAAAGGTACTGTTAATTCACCAATCGCATCCTTTGTCCGATCTGATTCATGTGGTTAACAAAGTAAGCCATAATTTTTACGCCGATCAGTTGTTAAAAACCATGGGTGCCCGTTTTAAAGGCGAGGGTTCGTTTGTGGCCGGATGTCAATTTGTAAAGGACTGGCTTGAAAAAATCGGAGTGGCGCCGCAATATTTTTTTAGTGTGGACGGCTCGGGTTTATCGCGTAAAAATTTTGTAGCTCCCATTGCCACGGCAACCGTTTTAAAAACACTCTACCATCATCCTTATTTTGAATATTTTTACAATTCTTTACCGATTGCCGGAATCGACGGCACAATTAGGAAACGAATGAAAGGGACGCTTGCGGCGGGTAACGTACATGCCAAAACCGGTTATGTGCAACGGATGCGCGCCTTATCGGGATATGTGAATATCGGTAAAGACGACCCCATGATTTTTGTGATGATGTTTAATAATTATTCGGTTCCAACCTCACATGTGAACAGCATTCAGGATCATATTTGTGAACTATTAAGCGAATGAGGTAATGAAAATTCGCGGAAATCGATTGCTTTAAAGAAAATCCCGGATTTGCTAATCCGGGATTTTACGTTAAAAACAAAAATAAAATTCGAAACGTTTTTGTCGTTATTCAAACGGATGACCTTCTTTCTCAAAATCCGGCAGATAAAAATCCGGTGCGTCCATTTCCTGAACAAAACCTTGATCAAATCCCAAATTTTGCATCACTTCCACAACCCGTGCATATTCCGAGTAGCGTATTTTCCGATTGATTAAAGGGTAACGATCGGCTTTGTGTGTAGGAAAGTATTGGGACATCAAACTGATCGTCACCTCGGGTGAGAGTTCCGTTGCAATCCATTTTAAAATTGGTACGCTTCCCGCAATATCATTGGGCAAAATCAAATGGCGAATAATCACTCCTTTTCGGGCAATGCCTTCTCTATCCAAAACCAAAGTACCAACCTGACGGTACATTTCGGCAATGGCCTGTTTGGCAACAGGCACATAATCCTTAATTTTTGAATAGCGCCAAGCCGAGTCGTCGTCGAAATATTTGAAATCGGGTAAGTAAATATCCACAATGCCCTCAAGCAATTTTAAAACATGCAGTGAATCATAAGCATTGGTATTGTAAACAATGGGAATTTTCAATCCTTGCTGCGCTGCCAAGTAAATCGCTTCGACCATTTGCGGAACAAAATGGGAAGGGGAGACGAAATTGAGATTATGGACATGCAACTCATTTTGCAGATAAAGAAGACGTTCGGCTAATTGGGCGGTCGTTAGCTCAAATTGGCGGAAGTATTTGGGGCGTTGACTGATTTGAAAATTTTGGCAAAACACACAACGCAAATTACAACCGCCAAAGAAAATTGTACCCGAGCCTCTGCTGCCGGAAATGACCGGTTCTTCTCCATGATGATCACAAACGGAAACCACATAAGGATTCGCTGCGGCTAGACAAAAGCCCATTTTCCCCTTCAGTCGATTGACATGGCAATCCCTCGGGCAAACGGTGCAATCTGCCAGCAAGGCATTAAGTGCTTTGACCCTTTGCTCCAATTCTCCCGATTCCAGAAGCTGCCGATATTTCGGTTCGGTATTTTTCATGGCTGGCAATTTAACGGAAATGGAAGGCAAATGCAAAGGTGTGTTAAATCGATTAACAGAGCCGACCGGAGAAAAAAGAAACCACATTTTTAACAACAAATCTTCCGATCCGCTAAAAATTTTAAATCTTTAAGCCAAAAATCTCTTTACCTTTAAATAATAATTAAGTATCTTTGTTTTTTCCTTAACCGGGTAGTGAAAAAAACAAAGGAGACGGTATGGAACACACCACAGTGGCAAAAGGTTTGCCGGAAAATGCTTATCGAAAATTGAAACCGGGAGAAGTTTACCGGCCCGTGGTACCGGACGATGCGCCTCTTCCCGAAGTAACAGCCTACTCTTTGTTCTGGGGCATGTTTTACGCAGTTGTATTTTCGGCCGCAGCCGCTTATCTCGGTTTGAAAATCGGTCAGGTGTTCGAAGCAGCCATTCCCATTGCCATTTTAGCAGTCGGATATTCTTCGCTCACCAAACGTAAAAACGCTCTTTCCGAAAATGTAATCGTGCAGTCCATCGGTGCGGCATCCGGGGTCATTGTCGCCGGTGCGATTTTCACAATTCCGGGCCTGTACATTCTTGGATTGAACGCTTCGTTCTGGCAGGTCTTTTTATCGTCCTTATTCGGCGGATTTTTGGGCATTTTGTTTTTAATTCCTTTCCGCCGCTATTTTGTCAAGGATATGCACGGTGAATTTCCCTTTCCCGAAGCGACCGCCACAACCGAAGTTTTGGTAACCGGAGAACATGGCGGTGAAAAGGCCATGATTTTGTTAAAGGCTCTAATCATCGGCGGGCTTTACGACTTTTTTGTTTCCGGTCTGGGCTTTTGGAAAGAAGTGGTTTCCAGCAGCGTTTTCGGCTGGGGTAAAAAATTAATCGAATCCACTCGGCTTGAATTCCGCATGAATATCGGTGCGGCGGTTATGGGCTTGGGTTACATCGTAGGGCTGAAATACGCGCTGATTATTGCCAGCGGTTCGTTTTTGGCCTGGTGGGTTATCATGCCGGTGATTTATTACATCGGTCAATTCAATCCTCAACCGATTCTGAATGCAGCCAAACCCATTGCTCAAATGATGCCCTCCGAAATTTTCAGCACGTACATTCGTCATATCGGTATCGGCGGTATTGCCACGGCCGGATTAATAGGCATTATTAAATCATGGAAAATCATTACCGGTGCTTTTAGTCTGGCAGCGAAAGAGATCTTCGGTAAGCATGATAGCGGGGAAGAAGAAGTCGTTCAACGTACGCAGACCGATATTAAGATGAAATGGGTCGTGGTGCTTATCGTGAGTACCTTGCTTGGTATTTTTGCCTTTTTCTTACTTATGGTGGTTCACGGCAATTTATTGTATGCCGTAACGGGATTGTTGATTGTAACCGTCATTGCCTTTCTGTTTACAACCGTCGCTGCGCAAGCCATTGCTATTGTGGGTACCAACCCTGTTTCGGGTATGACCTTGATGACGTTGATTATTTCATCGGTTATTCTGGTGGCCATCGGTTTAAAAGGAGATGACGGTATGTTGGCCGCTTTGATCATTGGTGGTGTGGTTTGTACCGCGCTTTCCATGGCAGGCGGTTTTATTACGGACTTAAAAATCGGTTACTGGTTGGGAACAACACCGCGCACACAGGAAC
>JALWEA010000275.1 GCA_027039465.1 Calditrichia bacterium
CCAGGCGACCGCAACCGGTAACGCAGGTACCGCACCCGATGCAGGCTTCTTCATTAATTGTCGGGTGCCAGTCGATTTCTTCTCTGGGAATTCCGTGCCAGGGTTTGGCAAATTTTGGATCAGGCATTTTATTCCTCCTTACTTAGTTACTAAGCATTTTAGAGTCCTAACTTAATGAAACCGAAATTTTGGTATCCGCTTTTATGTTGTCCGTTACCGGGCAGCGGCTTTCGGTTTCCCGAATCCAATCTTCTTTTTCCTCTTGACTCACGCCTTCCATATCCGCATCAATGGTTACTTTGATATGCTGGAAACCGGCACGCTCTTCAAAAGAGCAACCGATAAAATTACAGGGATTCATTACACCTTCAATGCGAACGTTCATCCGATTTAACTTTAAGCCCCTTTGGCGGGCAATTTCATGTCCGGTTACATTTAAGCAGCCCGCCAATGCCATCAATAGAACTTGAATGGGAGAAGGCCCTTCGTCCGTACCGCCCATACTCCTGGGCTCATCTATGGTTAGTGAGAATTTTCCTGCGCGAACCTTCATTCGTGTCGCGTTTTCGCTTTCGCCGCGAATGAGAACTTTTACCTCTCTCGGTACAACACACGCTTCCGTTTCTGTAAGGTTTGTGGGCATTTACCATATCCTTTCTTTTTGTTTAAGCTGTTTTACGTTCCGCTACTAATACAACATTATTGTCTTTAAGAACCTGTTTGATTTTTTCTGCGTACGGCGTAATATCCGCATATTCCGTTGAAACCAGACGAAATTTGGCATACGAAGGCGCTTGCTCTTTCCAACAATCTTTTAATGATGGCGTTTCGATGCTAATGTAAATCACATCGCAAGGATCGTCTTTAATGGCATTGTAAAATTTAGCCATGATTTGCCGCTCGGCAAAGTGACCGGTTACTTCAAATTCCACGGCCGTAACAACTTTGTTTAACAATTCGGCTGCTTTAGCCCGCGCTTCTTCATATTCTTTTTTTGTTTTCTTCTCCTGAGCGGTTTCCCTTACCACCTTTAGTATTTTGTATTCTTTTTCCAATTTTTGGATGAAATCCTTTGGCGGAAAGTCAATAGCTCCTGCCGGACAGATAGTAGCGCAGGTGGTGCAACCTACTAGGCAATTGTATTTCCGTTCCACAACGGCTTTGCGGCGGTCATCGTCGAATTCAAAAACTTCCCGTCCGCAGGAAACATAACAGAGCTGGCAACCGATGCATTTGTCATCATTGATGGTAGGGAACCATGGAATTTCGGTTCTCGGTATTCCATGCCATTCTGTTTTGCTTAAATCTTTGGCCATGGCGTCTTCCTTTCAATTTTATGATATATCGCAAATTGACGAAATGTTTCGGGCAAAAGCTAAGGGATATTAGTTGAATGGTTTAGTTGTTAAATGGTTAAAAAAGTTAAATAGTTAATTTGTTAAATGGTTTTTCCTAAAAAAAGGAAAGGTTTTGACAAATAAAATTTCGGTTCCACTTTTTACCTAAAAAACCATTTAACCATTCAACAATTCAACCCGTATCCGCTTAACGAATAACGGATACACGAATAACGATTCTAACCATTCAACCCTTAACCCTTAACTCTTAACCCTCAACTATTTCCCTGATTCTTCGGCTTGACCACCAAAACCGGCACATTGCCGTGCGCAATAACGCGTCCGGTTGTGCTGCCAAACAATTTTTCCACAAATCCGCGCTCGCCGTGCGAGCCCATCACGATCAGAGAAACCTTGTTTTCGTCCGCCACTTGAATGATTTTTTGGTATGGAATACCGTCCTCAACAATCAGTTCGGTTTTAAAATTGAGATGGGCTATTTCGTTTTCTAACTCTTTTAACTTTGCTAAATTTTTAGCCAGCATTCTCTTTAACACATCATGTTTGGCCTTTTCCGGATTTTCGTCCGGATGTAAATCGGCTTCCACTTCCCAATGAACTTCCAAGTCGCGTTCGTCATACACATGCATTAAAATCACTTCTTCCGTCCCGGCCTCTTTGAGTTTCTTAACATATTCCAAAGCATTCTTAGCCGAATCGGAGAAGTCGGTCGGATATAATATCTTGCGAAACATTGTTTTCTCCTTTTTCTATTTTGAATAGATCAGCGTTGTTAGCCGCATTTTTTACCCTTGTTAGTCCAAGCCAAAGATTCTATTCAACTACTTGTTCCATTTTTTCTCGTTTAATATCTTCAGCTAATTTTTTGATTTTTTCGATCACATCATCGGCAATGCGATTCATGGTTTCCTCATCAAAATCGAGCCCAGGCGTCTTTTCCACACCGTAATCTTCATCCGGCGCAATGCGCAACGCCGGTTTAAGTCCCGCGAATTCAATCGTTTTTAACACACAAGCTTCGCTGCATCCGTCAATAACCACAATCGCATCCGCTTCGTAAAATTTGTTTGCCGGCTTCAACTTTGGAAAAATAGCCGGTAAGCAATTAATATTGGCATACGGTAACATGCGGTCGATTTTTTTAGCGATCTCAAGCGACATTTGGCCGATGTTGGATCGGCCCGAACAATTGGCTATGGAGATGGTGACTTTGGGTTCTTCACTCATGATCATCCTCCCTAATTTTTTAAATCAAATAACTGAATCCGATTTTATTCTATTCGGATGCTTTCAGCCCTTCATTCACAGAATTCAAAACCTCCTGTGAAACGGCTTCTTTCGATCCGAAAAAATGTTGTATTTTTTTAGCCATCTTGAGATAGCCAATCATAAACGGAATTTGTAAAATCGGTACAACCGCCGGTGGAATGGCCATTAAGCCCATTCCGGCCGCCATGGCAATGGCCATAGCCGTTCCCTCGTTTTTGCCGACAGCGGTAAAAGTGATGGCCATGTGATCCTCGTAATTGATTTTAATCCCTTTGTTCGTGAGAGTCATCAGTAAAAATGCGATCAGATAGTAAAATGCAATGGGAATGAGAGCAATCAGAACAACAACCGGTTTACTAGCAATCAGCTTAGCTTTCTCCATGAAAATCAAGAAAACAATTAAATACATACCGATTAAAGAAATGGACGGAAACAGAGGACGGATTTTCATAAAACCGTCGGCTCCCATCTTTTTAAAGAGAACGGAGCGGGTTTCCAACCCTAAAATCATCGGGACAATAATGACCTCAATGATGGTAATAACCAACAACCAAACGGAAATATTAACATGATAGGCCGTTGCAAAAACTTTGAGCCACAAAGGTACAACAAAGATGGCCAAAATAAAGCTAATGGCGACAATGACCGTCGCTAATTCCAAATTGCCCTCGGTTAGGCCGGTGTAAGCAATGCTCATCGAAGAACAGGGAACAACCACGGCCAACAGCAATCCTAGAGCAAGTTTGGGATTAATGGGCACGAACAAGCCGACTAATTCAATTAATAAATACATTATGATTGGCGCCAGAACTAATCCCATGATCAAGGCAATGCTTAGTTGTTTCCATTGTTTGGTGGCCATCTTCATTTCAGCAATTTTCAGATTGATCATCATGGGATAAATCATCATAATAACCACAAATACATTCAACCAATGAAAGGTTTCTTTGTGCGCTTTAACATTGGTGTGTAATCCTAAATAAAAGCCCAGTCCCATGGCAATAATGACATAGATGGGCAAATATTTATCAAGATTGTTTTTTAATTTAGCCAAACGACTCATTTTATGAACTCCTTTCGATTTTAAATCGAATTACATATCGCTAAAACATGTAATACAATCCTATCCATG
>JALWEA010000276.1 GCA_027039465.1 Calditrichia bacterium
GACTTAACCGGTTATTTTTTAACCGAAGATTTGGGGCATACCGTTGCTCTATTCCCCATAAATAAAACTTTACGCTACACCATTCCTTTTCAGGATGCTCAGCGCACCATTGAAGAATTACAACATAAGGCAACTGAAGATGGCGACCGTTTAATCGTTTTTGCCGATGACGGCGAAAAATTCGGTCTTTGGCCCAATACGTTTAAGCATGTTTACGAAGACGGGTGGTTGGAGAATTTTTCCCGGGTATTGGAACAAAACAGCGAATGGGTGGAGCTGGTTCATTTTTCGGAAGCCCTGGAACAGCTTAAACCGGTCGGGAATATCTACTTGCCGACGGCTTCTTATGCGGAAATGATGGAGTGGTCGCTTTTTACGCCGGCCATTAAAAAGTACGAAGCCTTTCAGCACAAATTGCAAGAAAACGGTTTGTGGGACGAATATGCCATTTTTGTGCGCGGCGGATTTTGGCGCAACTTTATGAGCAAATATTCCGAAGTCAATGTCATGCACAAGAAGATGTTGCGTCTCAGTCATTTGATCAATCGTAATTCCATTTTGGACGAACATAAGTTCCAAAAAGCCCTGGATCACCTTTGGGCCGCACAGGTCAATTGTCCTTATTGGCACGGCGTTTTCGGCGGGCTCTATTTAAGTCACCTGCGCTTTGCCATTTTTAACAACCTGATCGAAGCCGAAAAAATATTGGACGAGCATCGCTCGCTGCCGGAAGTTAATATTGTGGATTTTGATGCGGACGGGCACGATGAGATTCTGGTGGAAACCAAAATTCACGATGCCTATTTCAAACCGGATTCGGGCGCTATTTTATTTGAATACGATTTTAAACCCGCGGCTAAGAATTTATTGGATACCATGACGCGTCGCGAAGAAGCCTACCATGAAAAATTGAAAGACGCCGTTTACATCGAAGATTACGAAAAGATGAAGGGCGATCAAACCGCCAGCATTCACGATCTGGTTTTAACCAAAGAGCGCGATTTGATGCAATATCTGCATTATGATTATTACGAACGTCGTTCTTTGGTGGATCATTTTTGGCCTTTAAATACGAATTTGCAAAGTTTTACCGACGGCCAGGTGCAGGAATTAGCCGATTTTTATAACGGGATTTACGAGTTGAAAAATGCCATCCGGCAAAAAAATAAGACCATTTTGTATTTTACGCGTCAGGGAAATATCCGTTTAAAAGATAAAGCCTTCCCGATCGAAGTGAACAAAACCGTTACCGTGTGCCACACGCAAGCCGATATCGAAGTCGAATACGAATTGATCAATTTATCCGACCAAGAATTGCACTTTTTGTTTGCCGTTGAATTCAACTTCGGTTTACAGGCGGGCCAGGCGGAGGACCGATATTATTACGATTCCGACGGGCGTTTGGATGACTATTATTTGAACTCACAGGGTGTGATTGATGATTCCGCCATGATCGGTTTGAAAGACGAATATTTGAAAATAGATGCTCAGCTTACCGGGGAAGATGTTAAGGAAATTTGGCGTGCACCGGTTGAAGTCATTTCTCTTTCGGAAAGCGGATTTGAACGGGTTTACCAAAGTTCATCGGTTTTGATGGTACACGAAGTGCAATTGGAAAAATCCGTAAGATTTTTGGTACGTCAATTGGTCGGATCAATCGAAAGTTAAAGCAATGCTAAGTAAACGCAGTCGTTATCTTCTTTATTTGATTGTTCTTGTGTTGGCCTATTTTGTCTATTCCAATTACAAGTTCTTGTTTTACGGCTATCTTTCGCCGGAAGGCCAAAGCAAGGTAAAAGTTACCACGGTAATGGATTACATCAATCGCTACTATGTGGATTCGGTGGATTGGCATGCTACGGGAGATCAGGCCATTAAGGGCGCATTGCAAACTTTGGATCCGCATTCCATTTATTTGAGTCGGGCCGAGGTGAAAGCCACCGAAGAAAGTTTTGAGGGGCGCTACCAGGGCATCGGAATTCAGTTTGATATTGTAGGAAATTATCCCGCGGTGATTGCCGTTATTCCCGGCTCGCCTGCGGAAAGGGTGGGACTGCAGGCCGGTGATAAAATCATTAAGATCGAAGGGCGCAGCACCTTTAAAATGGATAGAGATTCGGTTCCCAAAAAACTTAAAGGTCCCAAAGGCTCCAAGGTGCGCGTAACCATCAAGCGCGAAGGTGTGGATAAGCCGTTCGATGTGACGCTTGTCCGCGACGAAATTCCCATCACGACCATCAATACGTATTGTATACTGGATAAAAAAACGGGTTATGTGTGGTTGAATCGGTTTGCCACAACCACCTCGGACGAGCTGGAACAGGCTTTGGATGAATTGGAACGGAAAGGCATGAAACGCCTTGTGCTGGATTTGCGGGATAACGGCGGCGGCCTTTTGCGACAAGCGGTGGAAGTGGTAGCCAAATTTATCGAGGGTAATAAATTAGTTGTCTTCACCCGCGGCCGATTAAAGCGATTCGATGAAAAATTTTACACGGATTTTCCGCGCAAAGTGCGCACCTTTCCGTTAATCCTGCTCATCAATCATAATACGGCCAGCGCTTCGGAAATCGTAGCCGGTGCTTTGCAGGACTATGATCGTGCTTTGTTGGTGGGAACCAATAGCTTTGGTAAAGGATTGGTGCAAAACGAGTTCGGTTTGCCGGACGGTTCGAGAATACGTTTAACGATTTCCAAATATTACACACCGAGCGGACGATTGATTCAACGGCCTTACAAAAATATTTCCCGTGAGCAGTACTATGACGAACTTTGGAATGACAGTTTGAAGTTCAAGCCCGATACCACCAAAGTTTATTACACCAGCAAAGGACGCAAGGTTTATGGCGGCGGAGGCATTCAGCCGGATATCGTGGTTCCGTTTAAAAATCCTGGTAAATCCGCCGTGTGGATATTGAAGCTGCTGGAAAAGCGTTTGTTCTTCGAGACCGTGGAAAAATGGAGCTCCGATTTAAAGATTTGGAGTAATGATTTTGACAGATTTAATCGTGCCTTTCATGTTCCTGCGGCCATGTTGCAAACCTTGTACAAATTGGCCGTCAAGAAAGGCGTTAAAATTCCACGTTCTCAGTTCAATCTTCAACGCAAATATTTGCGCAATCGGTTGAAGGCCGAAATTGCCCGACATTTTTGGGACAATGCGCGATACTATCAAGTTTTACTTGAAAACGACAATCAATTAAACACGGCATTGGAACATTTTAAAGATGCCGAAGGTTTATTAAAAACAGAAGGGTACCGACAAAAAAAGCAAAATAAGAATTGACTTCAATTCGGAAAAATAGTAAACTACAAACTAAAATTTGATTATAGTTTTTAAATGTCATTTGTAGAAACAACTAAGAAAGGGAGTTGTTGATATGGTTGAACTTTTTTTAGCAGGTGGTCCATTTATGTGGCCGATCTTGGCCTTGTTGATTCTTGGCTTGGGCTATGTTATTGAAAGATTTTGGACGTTAACCCGTGCTTCAATAAACACGAGAAAATTTCTCGCCCGTTTGCATAATGCCTTGCAAGAAGGCGGCGTTGAAGCGGCAGCTGCCGAATGTGAAAAAACACCTGGCCCTGTGGCTTCTATTTTGCACGCCGGATTGTCCCGTGCCGACAAAGGTCTGGAACATGTGGAAAAAGCTATTTCCAATGCCGGATCGATTGAAATGGCCTTTTTGGAAAAAGGTATGATCGTGTTATCCACGGTTATCGTTTTGGCACCGATGCTTGGTTT
>JALWEA010000277.1 GCA_027039465.1 Calditrichia bacterium
TTTAGTACATTTAGAAATTTAAAAATAATGGCTTATTTGGCTACGGGTAATCTCAATTTCCAATTAATTAATCCTCATTATGTGAGGTATTGAAAATGAGGTTACCCACTCAAAACTAAAAAGAACCGAAAATTTAAATATCTTTTTGCTCAACTGGTCGCTTTACATCATTTTAACAGGACTTGCTTTGGTGCTGGCCTATTGGATCAATAAAGATTTTGTGATTTTTATTCTGCCTGCCGTGATCCTTTTGATTTACGGTTTGTTATTCTTTTACTGCCAGATTGCGGGCTGGAATCATTTGGCAACGACTTGGCCGATTTTATTAATTGCGCCAGGACTTGGTTTCATCACAATGCATCTCATTCGCCCGAACCGTGATCAATATCTTTATCCGGGATTGATTTTAAGCGGTTTCGGATTATTGTTTTTCTTACGCAAAATTGATTACATTGAGTATTGGCCCGCACTGCTGATTTTATTGGGAATTTATTTTTTAATCAAGTTTTTCATCGGGCAAGAAGAAGATTAAGACACGTATCGTTGAATAAAAGCAATTTTACCGGAATAACAATAAACCAATGCTTAAGCGATTTTATTCAAGAATGAGAAAAAATTAAAACGGAGGATTTCAGAATGAAAGCCATTCGCATTCATGAACATGGCGGATATGATGTTTTAAAAATTGATGAAATTTTAATGCCGACCATTGAACCGAACGAGGTTCTGATCAGTGTGGAAGCCGCTGCACTAAATCATCTGGATTTGTGGGTGCGCAAAGGAATTCCCGGAGTTCCGTTGCCGCAAATAATGGGCAGTGAAGCTTCGGGTGTTGTGGTTGAGGTCGGCGAAGTTGCCCATGATCGTTACCACTTCGAAAAAGGTGACGAAGTGTTCACCGTTCCCATTCGTACCTGCGGGCATTGTTTTTATTGTCTTTCAGGACAAGAAAATTTATGCTATGAGTTTGCCATTCCCGGCGAAACCATCGAAGGGGTGCAAGCCGAATACGTTGCCGTTCCTGCCGATTTCGTGTTCAAAAAACCGGCGAATCTAAGCTGGGAAGAAGCCGCTGCTTTTCCGCTGGCGGGCATGACGGCCTACCACATGCTTTCCACTAAAGCGCAAGTTCGGCCGGAACATTGGGTGCTCATTTACGGTGCATCTTCGGGGGTTGGCAGCTCGGCGATTCAAATTGCCAAAGCTTTTGGCGCCAGCGTGATCACAACCGCCGGTAATGAAGAAAAAGCCGCCATGGCTTTGAAATTAGGCGCCGACCACGTCATCCGCTATGACCGGCAACCGATCGGCCAAACCGTTAAAGAAATCACAAACGGCGAAGGTGTCGATATTGTCATTGAACATACGGGCGAAAGCACATGGGCCGATACCTTGCGGGCCGTGCGCCGCGGTGGTAAAATCGTTACATGCGGTGCCACCACCGGACCGAATGTGCGCATTGATTTGCGGGCCTTGTTTATCAAACAACAGCAGATCATAGGTTCCACTATGGGTACGCGCCGTGATCTGATCGATTTGGTCGCTTTGATTGAACGCGAAAAATTCAAACCGATTATTTCAAAAGTTTTTCCGTATGAGCAAGTGGAAGAGGCCCATCGTTTTTTGGAAGAAGGGAAAGCCTTCGGGAAAGTGGTTTTGAAATTTTAGATAGCCATATTTTGGCTTTTAAATAGGACAAATCCTTGACATTGGCTATCAATATTTTATATTCTTATTATGGCAGAGAAAAGCGATACGATCAAAGATTTCTACGATCGTTCCTACAAAAAGCTGTTCAGTTACAAAGGCTTTGTTAAACACCTTTTGCAAGGCTTCGTCCGCCTGAAATGGGTGGAACGGGTGGAATTTGACAAAATTACACTGGAACCTGTCAGCTTCATTGATCGGTTGTTTAAAAAGAAAGAAGCGGACATCATTTGGAAGCTGCCGCTTAAAGAGGGTTCGGAAGTTTACCTGTACTTGCTTTTGGAGTTTCAGTCCGCCGTTGACAAAACCATGGCCTTGCGTTTTGCCAGTTATATTTTAAATTTCTACGCTGAACGCATTGCAAAGGAAAAGAACAAACGCTTGCCGGTTGTTTTTCCTTTGCTGCTTTACAACGGCAAACAACGCTGGAATGCGGCCAAAAGTCTGCAAGAGATGATCGAACTGGTTGATCCGTCTTTGCGGGAATATTTGATTCGCTTTAAATACTTTGCCATTGACATCGGAAGTTTTAGTAAACGCAGCTTGATCAAATTACGCAACAATTTGGTTTCGGCCATTTTCCTTTTGGAGAATGCACGAAACGAAAACGAACTGGACAGCGTTCTAAAAGAGATCGTAGAGATTGTCAAGTCCGAGATGGACAAGGAATTGTTGGTCCGCTTTGGTGATTGGTTTGAAATGCTTTTTAAGCGAACCACCAAGACCGAGGTAAATTTTGAGGAAATAATAAGCGAAGGGAGTGAATATACCATGATTGTCGAAACATTAATCGAGATGCGCAAGAAATGGGAAAATAAAGGAATTCAAGTTGGTAGGAAAGAAGGCATCCGAGAAGGAATGCAAAAAGGATTTTTAAATGGAAGGCAAAAAGGTATCCAAGAAGGGATGCAAAAAGGAAGACAAGAAGCCATTATGGATACCGCAATTGAGCTATTAAAAGAAGGCTCAAGCGTGGAATTTGTGGCTAAAGTTACTAGGCTTCCAATCAGAGAGATTGAAAAGCTTAAGCGAAATATTGGTTAAGATTTAATCTACTACAAGTAGGAACATAAATTCATTTTTTATAAAATTGTTATTTCATTATGGTACGGAAAATCGATGCCATCAAATATTTTTATAATCGTTCCCACAAAAACTATTCAGTCACAAAGGCTTTGTTAAATACCTTTTGCAGGGCTTCGTCCGCCTGAAATGAATAAGAATCGTTGACTCGCGTTGGCGATTGGTTAGAAATGCTTTTTAAACGAACCACTAAAACCGAGGTAAATTTTGAGGAAATAATAAGCGAAGGGAGTGAATATACCATGATTGTGGAAACTTTAATCGAAATGCGCAAAAAATGGGAAAATAAGGGTATTCAAAAGGGAATCCACGAAGGAATACAAAAAGGCATCAAAAAGGGCTTCTTAGATGGAAAGCAAATAGGCAGGCAAGAAGGAAGACAAGAAGCCATTATGGATACAGCAATTGAGCTTTTAAAAGAAGGTTCAAGTGTGGAATTTGTAGCTAAGGTTACCAAGCTACCCATTAGAGAGATTGAAAAGCTAAAAAGAAATATTGGTTAAATTTTAATGAAATGTGAAATCGAATAAAAAACATAATAAACTGATTTCCATTTTTTTCGCTTACGGAATTATTCATATAAAATACGTTCATCCTAAACTGCGTGATTTTTTTAATTGTCATTGCTCCGATAAATCGGGATGTACCACGAGATGCGAGCGCAGCGATTGACGCGGTGATCTCTTCTTTGCGGATTACTTCACTCCCCCGCTCGCGGGATCGTATCGAGACACGCTTGCCAAACCAATTCCTAATTTCCATTTAATTCATTTCACTGTTTTTTCCCTGTTACCACTTAATTATTCCGTAAAAATTTTTTAAACTTTTTTTAACTTTCTGCATCTAATTATTGAATTTTGAAAACAATTGTTTTAAAATTCCGGCGATTTTTAAGAATGGGAGGGTAGGAAAATGAGCCCGGAAAAATTGCAGGAATTTAAAGAACTTTTACTAAAAAAACGTAAAGAAACCATTCAAGAACGCGATCGCTACAAAGAACTTCTGCAAACCTTAAACGACGAAGAAGAAGATTTTGCCAAGAATGCCTATAAATTTACCGAATTCGGTACCGACACTATGAATCGCGAACAAACATTCATGTTTTTAGCCCGATACGAAAAATACCTTCAGCAAATTGATGATGCCTTGGAACGCATTGAAAACGGTACCTACGGCATTTGCCGCGTCTGCGGAAAAGAAATCGACGAAGCGCGTTTGCGTGCCGTTCCCACAACAACCATTTGCGTCTCTTGTAAACAGAAAGAACCGCATTATGCCCATTATTGAAATTTGTTTAAACGTAATTTAAGAACCATAAATATATCTCCCTTTATTACGTTTCGTAACGCTTGATTTTTTATTTCAATTGTCAGAGCGCGTTTTTTGACCATTCCGCCTCTTTTAAAAACTTTACCGCAATTACATTCTACCGTTCGGCAATACTGACGAAGGCCTTCGTCAATATTGACTCTTTCCACTATTAAAACCTTAACGCTTAAAATTTTATCGCCCTTTTTTTTGCGCTACTTCTTATGTCGGCACTTTATACCCGATTGCCGATGGGCTGGCATTATACTTGCATTATTTAAACGGTTTCGTGAAATTTATAATGGCTTTTTGTCGTTCAAAACTTTTATTTAAACTTTTACAAGGATTGTTCGTAAAAATCGCCTTGTTACCCTAAGCGGAAGGTTCGGGAAACAAAAGCGGAGAATACGCATCTGCTCGTTTTTATGGAGGAAATTTTTAATGACTCAAAAACTCGCCATCGGATTTTTATTGTTGATTTTATCCATTTCCATGGTCATCGCTCAACCGCCGCACCGTCGTCCGGGAGGCAAATTAAAAGGCACGATTTATGGTTTTGTCTTCGATGATGATCAAAAAGTACCTATCGGATACGCCAATATTATTCTTTATTCGGCACGCGATTCCAGTCAAGTGACTGGCACTATTACCGATAAAGACGGTTACTTCAAATTGGAAAACGTACCGATGGGTCGCTATTATGTGGATATTGATTTCATGGGATTCTACAAAAAGCGTATTCACAAAGTTTTGGTAACGCCGCGCCATCGGGAAGTGAATTTAAAACAAATTTTCTTACAACCTTACGTGATGAGCGGTGAAACGGTAACGGTAGAAGCAAATCGTTCACCGGTAACCTATCAAATCGATAAAAAGGTCATCAAAGTGAGCCAACAGGCCACTTCCCTTTCGGGAACGGCCGTAGATGTATTAGAAAATGTACCGTCCGTGGACGTTGACATTAACGGAAATGTGAAATTGCGCGGCAGCGGTAGTTTTCAGATACTGATCGATAACAAACCGACCATCCTGGAACCCAGCGAGGCCTTGCAGCTAATTCCGGCCAGTAGCATTGAAGATATTGAAATCATCACCAATCCTTCGGCCAAATACGATCCGGACGGCGTTGCCGGTATCATTAACATCGTTTTAAAAAAGAATAAATTACGCGGCATTAGCGGTATGATTAATGCCAGCGGTGGCACCTTTGGCCGTTACGGTAGTGATGGCTTGATCAGCTATCGGCATAAAAACATGACTTTAAATCTGGCAGCCAATTACAATCGACGTAACTTTCCGGGCCATCAAAAGTTGGAACGCCGTACCACTAACAACGGTAACACTTTTTACACCAATTCCACCGGTGATTCCCGTTGGACAATGATTCCTTACGGTTTGCGTGTGGGATTGGATGTGGATTTAACCCATTGGGATGTGCTAAGCTTCGGCGGCCGTTTAGGCAACCGCAGCATGGAGCGCAGTTACGATCTTTCGTACCAAGAAACCATACCTTCTGCCAACACACCAAGGGAATATTTAAGTAATGATTTGTGGAAACGTTCCGGAGATTACTACGCTTTTAATGTGGACTTTCGTCATAAATGGCCGCAAAAAAATCATGAGTTTAGTGCCCAGGTTATTTTTAACAAACGTACCGGTAACGAAAAAGAAACAAACGAACTACACCTGCTTAGCGGTGAGCTCACCAGAAGTCAATTAACGCTTCAAGACGGGCCCGGACAGGGCTGGCGCCTTAAAGCCGATTATTCGCATCCCTTTGGCGGAACGGCTAAATTGGAGGCCGGCTACCAAAGTCGTTTGAGCAATTCCACTGACAACTCAAAGCTGTACAATTACAATCTTCAAACCGAAGAATTTATCTTGCAACCTTTGTTCAGCCACAAAGCGGAAAGCAAACGCGATATTCATTCTCTGTACAGCACGTTTTCTTCCCGCTGGGCAACTTTGGGCTATCAGATAGGCGTAAGAGCAGAATACACGTTTCGCAATATTGCGGTGGATGACTCACAATCCTTTAAAATCGATCGCTGGGATGTTTATCCCACCGTGCATCTTTCATATCAGTTTGCCCGAGGAAGGCAAATTATGGCCAGCTACACCCGGCGCATTCGTCGAGCCCGTCCCTGGTATCTGGAACCTTTCTTAACATGGACGGATGCCTATAATGTGCGTCGGGGAAATCCCGGTTTAAAACCGGAATATGTGGATTCTTATGAAATGGGACATCAGGTATTTTTCGGACGCAATTTGCTTTCTTTGGAAGCGTATTATCGAATCACCAACAACAAAATTGAGCGCGTGCGCTCGGTTTATCCGAACCACCCAAATGTTATTCTGCAAACTTATGAAAATGTAGGCAAAGATTATTCTCTGGGTGGAGAAATGCTCTTTAATCGTGATATTTTTAAATGGTGGACGGTTAATTACATGGCTACGATTTATCAATATCGCGTGGAAGGACGCTTGAATGAACAGGATTTCTCCAAGAAGAGTTTTAATTGGGGGGTGCGTTTGAATAACGATTTTCACTTTGGTAAAAACACCCGCGTGCAAGTTAATTTGCGTTACAGAAGCCCCACCGTTACTTCTCAAGGACGTACCGAAGCGTTCGTCAGTACGGATTTGGCTATCAAACAGCAATTTTTCAAACGAAAACTGTCGTTCACACTTCAGGCGCGCGATTTGTTCAACACCATGCACCATGAGTACACTTCCGAAGGTGCGGATTTTTACTACTACCGCTACATGGACCATCCGGCGCCGTTACTTTCTTTAACCGTAAGCTGGATATTCAATAATTACAAACAACAAAAGCGCCCAACCGGTAACGGTGAGGATAATTACGGGGGAGAAGATTTATTTTAACCTATACCGAGTGATTAAGTTGATGAATCTAAGAAAAACCTGTCATTGCAAGGCCGGGAACCACGGCTGGCACCATGGATTATTAAGATAGTGACATGTAGTAATTGGGAATTGGGAATTAGGAACTGGGAACTGTTACGGTAACCGGCCCTGATCTTTTATATTATTGGGCACAAAACGCTTTCAACTCAATAGTTCGCCAAATGGTCACTTCTAACGTGGCACCCTTCCCTGCGATTCGCAGGGAAGGGCCGGGGATGGGTTAAAATAATGAAATTGCGAGCCTAATATGTCAATAGTAGGCCGGGAACCACGGCTGGTGCCACGGATCATTAAGAAAGTGACATGTGTTAATTAGGAATTAGGAACTGGGAACTGGTACGGTAACCGTGTCTCGATACGATCCCGCTGGCGCGGTCTCTACTCGACAACCGGTTGCCCTTTACGCTTAACGAATATACGAATAACGAATAACGATTCTCCTTTTTTCCCATTTAACCATTCAACCAATTAACAATTCAACCCTTACACTCTTAACCCTTAACCTCAATTAATTATCCGATCTTTTCTTTGCGCTTTTCTTCCAAATAGCGATTGTTCATTTCTTCGATGCGGTAAATAACTTGCTCGATTTCTTCTTTGCTTTTGCCTTTCGTCCAATCGTCCATCAAATATTTTTCCGGATGTTCAATAGCTAATTGAATAATGTTGGAAAGGGGGATCATGTAATATCGGTACAACTGATCGATTTTAGCGCATTGCACTTCAAAATTAATGGTCGACTCGTGTTGGTGATTGGTTTTAACTTCAAAATCCTTTTCCAAATGTCCTTTGTTGCGAATTACCTGAATGGCCATATGCAAATTCCCGATCCAACTACCAACGTTTTCGAAATTCAAAAGTTTGTTGGCAGCCCGGGTGGTAATGCTTAAACCGGATTGAAAATCGGGTTTGCTGTTCAAAACGTTCAAATCGGACAAAAGGTAGATGTACATATTTTCAAGATCTTCCATGGCCCAGCGGTTGATGGGATATTTTTCCGTGTCCAAACTGCGCGGATGCCTTCGCGGGTATGTAATGACCACCTTATCCGGATCGGCCACGGAAAGATGATGATCGTACACCCGCCGAATTTCTTTGTAACTCAGTTGGAAATCGGAATCGCTGACGGCCAGATGCTCGGCCTGAAGCAAATTGGCAATGTGCACCAACAATTCAAGGGGATAAGTAAGTCCCAACGGCTTTTCGTTGTAATGAATCACCTGCACACGGTTCGGTTTGTACATGCTTTTAACAAAAACTTCGGCCACCCGGCGAGCGCTTTCTTCCCACGGGGCAAAATCGTAAAACGAAACATCGTGGCGCAGGTCTTTACGCTCGAAAAACTCTCTGGGATTGTCGCCGCACAAAGCAACAATGGTTAAAAAGTCTTCCTGCGGCGGAAAGTACGTTTTTTGTCCTTTAATAATTTTAACAAGGTCACGGTACGATTTTTCGGAATGCAGATACTGGCGAAAACCTAAGATTTTTTTCATCCTGAAATTACTCCTTGAAGTGTTGCATAAACACTAAATCCCCAAACTGATTGTTGGGGCTTTTCTATTTGTTAAACATTTTATGAATATTAGCCGTTTAAATAATGTAGTAATATGATTAAAAAAGAAAATAAGCTATTATAGATTTTACGGTGGAAAATCAATCTTTCTAATATTTTTTAATATATTTGCAGCATCTTTTTTGGAAACGATTCTTAAAACAAAAATTATATTTTTTTCAATACCATAAAATAGTCTGAAACTATCATTTGACACATCAATTCTAAGTCTAAAACATGGAAATTTAATTCCTTTTATTTTCTTGATTTTTTTCTTAAAAGGAAACGGATCTTTTTCTAGTTTGATTACTTCTTCAAGAATTGTTTTTTGAACATCAAGTGAAACCGAATTTAAATCTTTTATAGCTTTTGTTGTAAATTCAATTTTAAATTTCATTTGATATTTCTTTTTTTACATCATTCAGCAAATCATGTACATTTTTTGTTTTGTTTAAAAGAAACTCTTGCTTTGCAATGGTAAATTCATTTTCCAAATTAAAATGTTTAGCCAAAACAAAATCTTCGAGTTCATCTTCATTAATTCTTGATAATAATGCGTAAGGATGCCCGTTTCTGGTAATTATAATATCATTCTCTTCATTGGCAAGTTTAATATATTTTGAAGGGGAACGGCTTAATTCCCTAATATTAATAAATTTCATTTTATCCGTCCTCGATTGTTAATTATCAGTATAATTGTCAGCACAATTTAAAGTATTTTGATTCAATGGTCAAGTAATATTTGTATAAAATAACTTTAGGGAGATCCTTTGTTGTATAGCTATAAGGAATTGTTTAGATCTTTTCAGATGGCTTTTCATCAGCTTGTCTTTTGATCTATCTCTTAACGCGCTCCGGCATTTTCTTGCAAGGCCTGGGATTTTTCACATTCGAACCATACCCCTCTTATGTTTAAAATCCGGAGAATCGGTCGCTTCGCAGGGAGGGGCCGGAGGAAGCTTACGTATTTGCAAATTATGTTTCCGTTTGTTTTCTCTGTTTTTTTGTTACCACTTCAAAACAGAAAATCTATCCTGCCACAATACGCGTTCCCGCATTTCCTTTCAAGGCTTGGGAGGTTTTTTCAATGGACGTGATGATCACTTCCTTGCCGCCGCCTTCAATAAAATTAATGGCCGCCTGAATTTTGGGACCCATGGAACCCTTGGGAAACTCACCCTGCGCCATGTATTTTTTGGCCTCGCTTACAGTCAACCGATCCAGATTTACCTGCTCGGGCGTGCCAAACTTGAGCGCCACCTTTTCCACACCGGTAATGATGATCAGTTTTTCGGCACCGATTTCCAAACCCAGTACGGCCGAGGCCAGGTCTTTGTCGATGACGGCATCCACGCCTTCCAGCCAGCCTTCGTGTCGCGTGTGGTCAATGTATACAGGAATACCGCCGCCACCGGCTGCAATGACAACCACACCCGTATCCACCAGATGTTTGATGATGTCTTTTTCCACCACTCCTTTGGGAATAGGCGAAGGTACCACGCGTCGGTAACCGCGACCCTTGTCTTCTTTCATCACCCAACCGCGCTTTTCCTCCAGTTCTTTCACTTGTTCTTTTTTGAAAAACGGGCCCACGAACTTGGTCGGATTGTTAATGGACGGATCGTCTTTATCCACCAGAACCTGCGTAACCAGTGTGGCCACTTGCCGCTTTACGCCCATATCATGCATTTTATTAATCAGGCATTGTTCGATCATGTATCCCATGCCGCCCTGCAAATCGGCCACAATAATGCCCAATGGCAGCGGCGGTACCAAATGTCGGCTTTCTTCCACGCGAATTAAAGCGTTGCCCACTTGCGGGCCATTGCCGTGAGTGATGACCATATTGTAGCCTTCCTTAAGCAGGTCGATAATATGCGTCAAACTGCGTCGGGTATTTTCAAATTGCTGCGGGATGTTTCCTTCTTCAAACTCGCGGGTAATTGCATTGCCGCCAAGGGCTACCACAATCGGTTTTTTTCGCATAATGCATCTCCTTCTGGGAATTCGTTTTAAGATGAAAGATCAAAGATTAAAGATTAAAAAGCAAAAGATTTTTAGTCTGCCTGCCATTTAAAGTTCGTTTCGACTCTGCTAAAAAGAAAGAAGGGCTTACCCAATACGAATAAGCCCTTCAAATGCAAAAAAATATTTTTACATGAATTTTTTCAGCACATCGGTCAAATCCGGTTTACCGATTTCCTGCAATTCGTAGGTAACACGGACGGCCGGTTTGTTGATGTTAACCAGCTTGCGCAGGTCAATCGGCGTACCGATAATAACCACGTCGCAATCGGTTTTGTTAATGGTTTCTTCAAGGTCTTTAATTTGTTTTTCACCGTATCCCATGGCCGGTAGCAAAGTGCCGATATCCGGGTATTTCTTGAACGTTTCGGTAATAGTGCCGACTGTGTACGGACGAGGATCCACCAATTCCTTGGCACCGAATTTTTCAGCGGCAACCACACCGGCGCCATAGGTCATTTCTCCGTGAGTCAGGGTCGGGCCGTCTTCTACCACCAGCACGCGTTTACCTTTAATGAGATGATAATCTTCCACGAAAATCGGTGAAGCGCCGTCAATGACGACCGCATCGGGGTTCACGGTTTGAATGCTTTCGCGAACGGCCAAAACGCTTTCCGGATCGGCGGTGTCGATCTTGTTAATAATCACCACATCGGCTGCGCGCAAATTGGCTTCGCCGGGATAGTAAAACAATTCATCGCCCGGACGATGGGGATCGGCTACGGTAATGTGCAAATCGGATTTGTAAAAAGGCAGATCGTTGTTACCGCCGTCCCACAAAATAACATCCGCTTCTTTTTCGGCTTCACGCAAAATAGCTTCGTAATCCACGCCGGCATAAATGATGGTGCCCGAAACAATGTGCGGCTCGTATTCTTCACGCTCTTCAATGGTGCATTTGTATTTATCCAAATCGGACAATTCTGCAAAACGCTGTACTTTTTGTTCGACTAAGTTTCCGTAAGGCATGGGATGACGAATAGCTACCACCTTTTTACCGGCGTCGCGTAAAAGCTTGGCAACTTTACGCGTGGTCTGACTTTTACCGCAGCCCGTACGAACGGCGCAAACGGCAATAACCGGCTTGCTGCTTTTTAACTGGGTGGTTTTGGCGCCCATCAAAACAAAATCCGCTCCGGCGGCGTTAACAATCGCGGAACGGCTCATGATGTAATCGTAGGGAACGTCGCTGTAAGCAAAAACCACCTGATCCACATCGTACTTTTTAATCAATTCGGGTAATTC
>JALWEA010000278.1 GCA_027039465.1 Calditrichia bacterium
CGGTAATGAATGTCATGTCCGGTTTGATTAAAGCTTTTGTATTCGGCGGCGTTACGGCCATTATCGGCTGCCATGTCGGTTTTCATACCGAAGGCGGAGCCGAGGGTGTCGGAAAAGCGACGATCAGAGCATTTGTGCTTTCTTCGGCTTTGATTTTGTTAAATGATTATTTGTTGTCGGTATTATTGTTTTAAAATAAATGGCGAAATGAGGAAAACGAAACACTGCAACCATGATTGAGATTGTCAATTTAAAAAAATCTTTCGAAGGTAAAATTGTTTTGCGTCGCGTAAACTTGAAAGTTTACGACGGTGAAAAGCTGGTGATTATCGGGCGTAGCGGTTGCGGTAAGAGCGTACTCTTAAAAAATATCCTTAATTTAATGCAGCCGGACGACGGTTACATTTTAGTCGATGACGTGCCCATTAAAATGGTCGGACAAAAAGATTTGTTTATTTTACGCAAACAATTCGGATTTCTCTTTCAAGGAGCTGCGCTTTTCGATTCCATGACAGTAGCTGAAAATATCGCTTTACCGTTGGTGGAGCATACCAATATGTCCCAAAAAGAAATTGCCAAAAAAGTCGCCGAAAAACTGGAGATGGTGGGTTTGCCAGGCATTGAAAAACTGAAACCTTCGGAATTGTCCGGCGGCATGAAAAAGCGTGTGGGGCTGGCGCGCGCCATTATCATGGATCCCAAATACGTTCTTTACGACGAACCCACCACCGGGCTGGATCCCATCATGGCCGCCTCTATTGATCATTTGATTAATGAACTGAACGACCGCTTACAGGTAACTTCCATCATTGTCACTCATGACATGCAAAGCGTGGATCGCATCGCGGATCGTGTGGTTATGTTACACATGGGGAAGATTATCTTCGAAGGAGATCTAAACGATTTGCACACCACGGAGAACCCCATTGTGCATCAATTTGTACACGGTAAAATGGAAGGTCCCATTCAACCGAAGCCGGTGAAGTATTAAAAGCATCGAAGTATTTTTACTTGGGTTTTTCCAATCGCTAAAATTAAAGGTCAATTAGTTTTTACCCTGTTTGAACGATTTTATTTTTAATTTGATACAATCCTTTATTTTGGCTTAAATTACAAATATTAAATTTAGGATTAAACGTCCAGAAAATCGGGATCTTAAATGAAAAAAATTTTGCTGATTCACACCGGCGGAACCTTTGGTATGGTGCCCACCGAGCCGGATCACACGCTTGCTCCGGCCCAGGTACAGGATCATATTCTAAATATGGTGCCCGAAGTCAACCGTCTGGCGGAAATTGACGTTTTAACGCCCTTTAATAAAGATAGCGCCAATGTCGGCATTCGGGAATGGGATTTGTTAAGCGGGCTTTTGTACCAACATTGGAATTCGTATGACGGTTTCGTGATTATTCACGGTACGGACACCATGACGTATACGGCGGCGGCATTGTCATTTTCCTTACGCCAAATAAATAAACCGGTAATCCTGACGGGTTCTCAGCGCCCGCTTTCACTTTCACGTTCCGATGCGCGCCTGAATTTGATCGATGCCATTGAGCTGGCCACCCTTGATTTACGTGAGGTGCTGATTGTTTTCAATCAAAAAATATTTCGGGGCAATCGTACCAAGAAAATCAGTATTAAAAGCTACGATGCATTTGATTCCCCGAACTTTCCGCCACTCGGTGAAATCGGCGTGACTATTGATATTGATTATACGCGCATGTTAAAAGCCCAAGGACCGCTTCGGCTTGAGAAAGGTTTTAATCCGAAACTTGTCGTGATTCCCATTCAACCCTCTTTATCACCGGAATACTTTACGGAAATACTCGGGAAGAATTTAGGCGCTTTGATTTTGTTGGGATTCGGTTCGGGCAATATCCCTTTCCCTGAACCCGGATGGCTTTCATTGATTCGAAACGCTCAAGATCAAGGTATCAGCGTCTTTATCGGGAGCCAGTCAATTAAAGGTCACGTGGATTTAAGTTTATACGAATGCGGGCAACAGGCTTTAAAGGCAGGCGCGCATAGTCTGCAGGACATGACGCTGGAAGCAGCCTGGGTAAAATTAGCCAAAATTTTGCATCAAACATCGGAGCCCGACGAAATTGTACGGAAGTTCTACCAAGATTGGGCGGGCGAAATTTAAATGTGGAATCCCTTTCGACATGAGTATGTTCGTGTGGTTTATTCGGCCGATTACATTTACGGCCTGCCTTCCGTTGGCGAGCATCAGACCTTTGACATCATGCGCTTTAAGAAAATTCGGGATCGTCTGGTCAAGGAAAAATTACTGACTCGCAAGAATATTTTACAGCCCGATCTATGTTCTTACGACGATTTGCGATTGGTTCATACGGAAGAATATTTAAAAAAGCTGCAAGATCCGCAATATGTGAATCGGGTGCTTCGCCTGGATGCCGTTAATCTCTTTTACAATTCGATTCTGGAATATTTCCGTGCGGTAACAGGTGGTACCTTGTTGGCAACCGCCTTTGCGCTGCGCCGGAATATTCCCACTTTCAATTTGGGCGGCGGCTACCACCATGCCCATGCCGATAAAGCGGAAGGTTTTTGCCTGATTAATGATGTGGCTGTTGCCATTGAAAAATTTCGGGCTTTGGGCAGGGCGCATCGCTTCATGATTATTGATTTGGATTACCATCAGGGCAATGGTAATTTACTGTATTTTAAAGACGATGCGGATGTGTTTACGTTTTCGATTCATGCCGATGCCTGGGTTGAAATCGATCGTCCGCAGAACCGCGATATTTTGGTGCCTTCAAACTGTGACGACGAGACCTATTTGACGGTTTTGGCGCAGGAGTTGCCGCCGGTCTTTAACGAGTTTCAGCCGGAAGCGGTTTTTTACATTGCCGGTTCGGATCCTTACGAAAAAGATGCCATCGGAGATATGCGCATTTCCCGTCAAGGCATGCTGGAGCGTAACTTGTTTGTCTATCGCATGGTTCGGGAGAAGGAAATCCCGTTGATTGTTCTGGCCGGCGGCGGCTATGGCAAGGATAGTTGGGAAGTGTACTACGATTTTATCGCTTATTGTTTGAAAAATAAAAAATGAGGAAATATGAAAATAAGAATACCAAGACGTTACCAACGCATTGCCCGGTTACTGACAACCGCCGAATTGCAGGAACCCAGCACTTCCGATGTGTTGCTTTCGGAAAAAGATCTGTTTGAATTAAATATCGGCGCACGGTCCGAAGGGCTTTTCCTTGGATTTTATTCGAAAAAGGGGATTATCAACGCATTAAAACGCTATAGTCTGATCAAAAACCTGAATGATTTGGGATTTAATGATCTTATTTTTGAAATCAATACCAATGATCCTTATATTCACCGCCTTATTATTTATGATGGCAAAAAGTCGAGTGATCGCCTGCTAATCGAAGCGGTTTTGCGTCGCAAGTCCGTTGAAATTCAAATGCCGTTTCGAACACATCTTAACGGCCGTTCCTATGAAACGTTGGCCATTGAATGGATGTGCATGCAAAATCCCGATAAGGCCTTCACTAAAAAGCGGCCTCAATTACCAGGGCAACAGTATCCCGGCTTGGGCCTGGCTTCCAAGGCATTGGAAATTCTGCTGATTACGGCCTGGCGTTTACACTTGGCCGGATTATTAAATACTCCGGATCATTTTCACAATGCTTATTTGTATTCAAGAATCTTTTATTATGTCAATCCGGAGCATCAGGCCTGGTTCGAAGCGCTAAAGCGAGATTTGAAAAGTTATCCTTTGCACGTAATTTCGTGGGCCATTGAATGGAATCTTGTTATTGACGAAAAGCAGGGTAAGCCGCTGGAATGGGTTATCGGTCAGCAGATTGTTCCTTTAAATGCCGAGTTGAAAAAGCTTTTTAAATCGGACGAATATCGCCGTTATGTCAAAGAAAAAAGCAAAGATTATAAGTTTCGATTAGATTATGAAAAATATAAACAAATCGAAAAAAACAGGAGGAATTCATGAAGTTAAAAGCAATTCAATTGCGCAAAGGTAATATCATTATTTACAACAATGATTTATACGTTCTTACGGATGTTACGCATATTACCCCCGGGAAAGGGCAGGCCGTCGTACAAACGAAAATGAAACACATTCAAACCGGTCAAAACGCCGAAAAGCGCTACCGCCCGGATGAAACGGTTGAAAAAGCGGAATTGGAAACGCGTAAAATGGAATATATTTATGAGGACGGCGAGCATCTTGTTTTTATGGATCAGGAAACTTATGAACAAATTCCCATCCATAAAGATCTTTTAGGCGATGCCATCCTTTACATGTTACCCAATACGGTGGTTGATGTTGATTTCCATGAAGGCAAACCGATCGGGGTGGAACTTCCGCTGTCCGTTGATTTAAAGGTCGTGGAAACCGAACCGAATATGAAAACCGCCACGGTTACTTCTTCCTACAAACCGGCGATTTTGGAAACCGGACTAAAAGTACAAATTCCGCCCTTTATTGAAGAAGGTGAAATCGTACGGATCGATACCCGAGACGGGAAATATCTGGAACGGGTAAAAAAATAATGAAGATCAGGCTGGCTTTAAGCCGGCCGTTTTTATTTGTTTTCTTGAAAATGGCGGAATCGATAAAGAACAAACAATTCTTTGGGGAATGGTAAACGTTTTCGAAGTGCGAAACACAAATGTCTTGATGATAGCAGCAAAGTAGTTTTTTCCCTTTAAAAATCCGGTGAAATTTTTAGCCCGAATAACGCTTGAATTCGTAAAAAAATAAGAATATTTGCTTTTTAGAAACGAGAGAAATAAAAAACAACGAAAAGTTGTGCTTTGTGCCCTGCGGAACAAAAATAATTTGCCAACATTAAAAAATCAAAGAGCTTTGGAGAAATAAATGTGAGTGCGCAAGTAACAAAGTCCGAAAATGCAAAGCAATATGCCATTTTAATTGTCGAGGATGATGCGAATTTTGCTTTTTTGGAAAAAGAGATGATCGAAGATAATTTCGACGATCCGGTTATTGTTCGGCACAACATGGGTTCCGTAACGGATCAGGATATTGATGCGGCAAAATTGGCGATTATGGACTTTAATCTGCCTGATGCCACCGGTGAAGAGCTCATCAAAACATTTCGTAAACGCAGCGATGTGCCGGTTTTGGTCGTTACGGGAAATCAGCATCTTGAAACGGCTATCAAGACATTACGTGAAGGAGCTAATGACTTTCTAGTAAAATCGCCCCAAACATTGATCATGCTGCCTAACGCCATCGAAAGAGCGTTGAAAGAATACCGGAATAAGCAGTTATTAAAAGAAGAAGAGATTAAACGTGAACGCATGGACGCGCAAATAGAAACGTTGCGACAGGTTTTGACGACGTTGGCGCATTACATTAATAATTCAACGACTACGATTTCGGGCTATGCCCAGCTCTGCCAGAAGAATTGTCAAGATCCAAAGAACCTTGAAAAGTTGATTAACGTCAGTATTAAAGAAACGGCGCGCATTACCTTTGTCTTACAAGAGTTGGAAAATTTGGTAAATAAATTGGAACTGAAAACAACTAGTTATTTAAATGTTCCTGACGCCATGTTTGCCATTGAAGAGCGGATTCAGGAAAAAATGAAGAATTACGAACGGAAAAAAGGAACGAATGTACATTAATTAAACGAATTCGGGCTAATGGAAACTTGATAGCAATAGAAGAAAATGTTATATTAAAAATTTGAAATAATTTACATAAGGAGGTATCCGGTGAAACGCATGAGATTTTTTGCTTTTTTAATGGCTGTGCTGCTGATTAGCAGCTCGATGGTTTTTGCGCAGAAAAAAGCCAGAAAACCCGAAGCAGGGCAGGCGTATAATGACGGTTTGAACTTAGCAAAAAAGCAAAAATACGAGCAGGCTATTACCAAGTTCCAAACGGCTGTTGCCAAGGATGATAGTTTTCCGGAAGCTTACTACATGATGGGCTATTGCTACAAGAAATTGCGCGAGTATGACAAAGCCAAGGAAGCCTTTCGGAATGCCATTAAATTAAATAAAAAATTTGAAGTTGCCTATATTGCACTTGGAAATTTATTAGCTGCGGAAGGAAAAAATCGGGAGGCGATCGCAGCCTTTCAAGCGGTACTTTCGTTTAACGATCGTTCGGCAAAAGCAAATTACGGCTTGGGAAAGATTTTCTACGAGCAAAAGAACTACAAGAAAGCAGTGGAATATTTGCAGAAAGCAGTGGCGGCCAATCCCAAATATTCAAAGGCATATAATATCTTAGGCCTTACATTGGAAAAGTTAAAACGTTATCCCGAGGCGATTGATGCCTTTAAGAAAGCTATTGCCAACGAACGCAGAAGAAGTTTAAAAGGCGATTATTATTATCGTTTGGGTAAGGTTTATGTGGAAGCCAAAAAATACGATGCTGGTATTAAGGCGTTAAAACAGGCTACGGCCATGTCGCGCAGTGCCATGATTGTGGCCGGCGCCAATTTTTATTTGGGTGAAGCTTACAAGCATAAAGGCCTTAAACAAAAAGCCCTGCAGTATTACGAAAAAGCGGCCAAACATCGCGTTTGGAAGCAACCGGCCGAATATGAAATCGACATGATTAAGCATCCGGATAAGTACGCTTACTAATCCGATGAAAAATAAATTCTAAATTTGAAAATTTGTAAAAGGTCAGGGGAGGCTGCGTGCTTCCCCGGCCATCATTAAAATAAACTTTAAGTATCACCATTGGAAAGGAGCTTTAGTTAGCTTATGATTACAGTTAAAGTAAGAGAAAACGAACCTTTCGAAAAAGCATTCAAACGTTTTACGAAAGCCTGTGAAAAGTCGGGTTTGATGGCCGATATTAAACGTCATCAGCACTATGAAAAACCGAGTGAGCAGAAAAAACGCCGTATGAATCAGGCCCGGCGCAAAATGAGAAAATTAATGGCTGAAATGAATCGATAGATAGGCATAAAAAATGAATCTGGAAAGCAGAATTCAGGAAGACATGAAAGCGGCATTGCGATCCGGAGATCGGGCCGCTTTGGAAACTTTGCGCGGTTTGCTTGCGCAAATCAAAGACGAGCGCATTAAACGTCGTCCCAAGGAAATGACGGATGAAGATGTGCTTGCCGTTGTGCAGCGTGCGGTCAAAAGGCGGAAGGAATCCATCGATCTTTACAAACAGGGTAACCGACAGGATCTAGTGGAAAAAGAACAAAAAGAAATGGAGATTCTGCAGAAATATCTGCCGGAGCAGCTTTCCAGAGACGAAATAATTTCAATCGTAAACCAAGTTATTGAGCAAGTTGGAGCAAGCTCGATCAAAGACTTGGGTAAGGTCATGGGGCCTGTCATGAAAAAAGTGCAGGGCAGGGCCGATGGCAAAGAAATTCAGCAGATTGTTCGGGAACGCCTGAGCTAAAGATCTTCATGAATAGTTTTGATATTTTTCTACTTATCTTTATGGCTTATTTTACCATTCGTGGCGTTTTCCGCGGATTGATAAAAGAGCTGATTATTATCCTGGCACTCGTTTTGGGATATCTGTTGGGCTTTGCTTTTTTTGAGCAGGGTAGCGTTTTATTAATGAAATCCATCCACGGATTACCTCAAACCGGTGCCAGAATTCTTTCCTTTACCATTATCTTTTTGGGCGTAAATATTGCCCTGCGCATTCTCGGATCCTTTCTTGAAAAAATCATTAAGTTCGCTTTTCTGCAGACGTTTAACCGTTTGGGCGGAGGTTTGTTCGGTTTGCTTAAAAGTTTGGTCTTTTTAAGCATTCTTCTTTTTATCGTTCGTTTGTTGCCCTTTGCACCGCAGCTCATGCAAAAAGCGGGCGCGGGGGAAAGCTTGATCTGGCCTTATGTGATCTATTTTTCGACATACGTATTCCAAATTATGTTTTCGCTTTTTCCGGCCGACTCCGTTCAGGATACGGTTAAACATTTGATGAGCACCGGCACCGTTAGTATCATTCCACTATCAACCCACCAATGATCGGATATTATGTTTGGATTTGAAAAAGTTCACGAACCGTTAGAATTCGATAAAATTCTGGATATTGTGGCCGCAAAATGCGTTACCGAAAACGGTCGGGCGCGCGTAAAATCCGTAACGCCTGCGGATGAACCTGTTACATTGCAGCGCTTGCTTGATGAAGTGCAGGATATGCGTGATGTCTATGCGGTAGAAGGCGGATTTCCTATTTGGGAATTCAAGGATATTCGCGTTCTACTTAACAAAATTGAACCGTCGGAAAGCTATCTGGAAGTCAAGGAATTTATTGAGCTGCAAAACTTCCTGGATTTGGTGCGTGAAGCCAGGCAATTCGGCGAAAAGACGGAGCAGAAATACCCGGCGTTACAGGCCATTTTGAAGCGTCTAATCAGTACGGATCGTCTGAGCCAGCAAATTCAGTTTACCATTGATCCCGCGGGACGTATTTTCGATAATGCCAGCGTGGAATTAAAAGCCATTCGCAAGGAAATCCATCAAATTGACAACGAATTGCATATTCGCCTGGAGCGGTTGGTCAAGAAATACCAGGAACATTTGCAGGAAGAATATGTCACGCTGCGCGACGGACGGTTTGTAATTCCGGTGCGTGAATTTGCGGTTAACAAAGTTCCCGGAATTGTGCACGGTCAATCGGCTTCGGGCGCAACGTATTTTATCGAGCCAATGCCGGTAGTCGATCTCAATAATCAATTGCAAAAATTGCACGCTGCGGAAAAGAAGGAAGAAATCCGCATTTTGAAGCAATTAAGCCGTTTGGTGCGAGAATTTCAGACCGCCCTTTTGAGCAATTTCGATTTATTAGTGGAATTGGATTTTTTGCAGGCCAAAGCGCGTTACGCCAACGAATTTGATTGTCATGCTCCGACCATTAACGATCAATTTTATTTGGAATTGAAGAAAGCGTATCATCCCATTTTGCTTAAGCGCCATCCCAATGAAGTGGTGCCGCTTAATGTGCACAATGGGCTGGAATTTAATACTTTGGTTATTTCCGGGCCGAATGCGGGCGGTAAAACGGTTGCTTTAAAAACGGTGGGCTTAATGCAACTCATGTTTCAATGCGGTTTCCATATTCCCGCCGGAGAAGGTTCAAAGTTGCCGATATGCTCCCAAATATTTAGTGCCATCGGTGACGAGCAATCCATTGAAAATGATTTGAGTACTTTTTCATCCCATGTAAATGCATTGAAATTTATCACGGAAAATTTGGAAGACAAGGGATTGGTTTTAATCGATGAAATCGGTAGCGGTACCGAACCTACGGGCGGAGCGGCTTTGGCAATCGCTGTCCTTGAGCGGTTGAATCGGCCGGGAATTTTAACATTGGTTACCACCCATCAGAACCAGATCAAAGCCTTTGCCGCCGAAACCGACGGCATCGAAAATGCCGCCATGCAATTCGATACCAAAGAATTAAAGCCATTGTTTGCCCTGGAAATCGGCATTCCCGGCAGCAGTTACACGTTTGAGATTTGTCAGCGCCTGGGCCTTGATGCGGATATCATCCAAAGAGCTTCCGAAATTGCCGGTAAGGATACGTTTAAATTGGACACATTGTTGAATGACGTGGCTCAAAAAAGTCAGCAGTACCGACAATTGGCCCGAGAGCTGAGTATTAAAAAATCCGAATTGGAAAGTTTGACCGAATTGTACCGCGTCCGCTCGGAAACGCTTAAACAGAATCGGAAAAAATACGAAAAAGAAGCCAAGCAAAAAGCAGCCGAATTTCTGCAAAATATCAATCGGGAGATCGAGCGAACGATTAAAGAAATCAGGGAATCGCAGGCGGATCGAACGGTGGTAAAAAAAGCGCGCGAGCGTCTTGCCCGGTTACGGAAACAGGTGCAGGAAGGGACGGAAGAAACCAAACCCAAGGCCACGCTGGAAATCAAAGATTTAAAACCCGGGCAAAAAGTACGTTCCCTGACTTACAATTTTACCGGCCGCATTTCCAAAATATTCGATTCGAAAAATGCGGTTGAAATTGATCGCGACGGGGTAAAGATTACCGTAGGTATCGATGAAATCGAATTGCTTGGCGAATCCGGAGAGACAATCTCACCGAAATCAAAATCCGCACCGACCGTTTCTCCTGGTATGAATATTTCCAATGAAATCGATTTGCGCGGGCTTACGGTTGACGAGGCTTTGGCTGAATTGGATGCTTTTTTGGACAAAGCTCAATTGAGTTCCTGGCAGGAAATTCGTATTGTGCACGGTAAGGGAACCGGAGCGTTGCGGCAGGCTATCCACCAATTTCTTTCCAAATACAAAGGAATTAAAGAATACCGTTTGGGCCGCTGGGGAGAAGGCGACACCGGCGTTACGATTGTTACTTTAAAGTAACTTCGAAATCCGCCAAAACAATCCCAAACCATGATTTACGATTAACGAATATACGGTTAACGATTAACGGTATTCCCATTCGACAAATATTATCACTACGCATATTGCTTTCCTCTGTATTTTTAATTAAAATGAAATGAAATTAAATAAAAACCGGAGAAAAAATGCGCAGCTACAAAGTTGTCATTATGTATGACAAAGAATATGATGGCTATGTTGTGGATGTACCGGAATTACCGGGTTGTATGAGTCAGGGCAAAACGATTGATAAGGCTTTGCAAAATATAAAAGATGCTATTAACGGATGGTTAGAAGTGGAAAGAAAACACGGCCGCTTGGAAGAAACGGAAATCGATGAAATTTTTATAGGCGAGGTTACGGTTTAAGTTGGGAAAATTTTCCAATTTTTCAGGTAAAAGGGCGGTTAAAATATTTCAAAAATTCGGTTACATTGTTGACCACCAAACCGGTAGTCATATTATTCTATATCATCCGGAAAGGCCTACGCTTTCGGTGCCAAACCATAAAGAATTGGCACCGGGATTGTTAAGAGGTCTGATACGAAAAAGCGGAATCCCTGTCCAACGGTTTTTAGACCAAAAATAGTTTGTAACATTATTTTACAATTTACCGCATTTTCATCCGAGAACATGCCTCGATGCTTTACTACGGAATGGCCAGTAGATTTAAAGGCTTTAAGTGCCGTTCCTGCTCGAAAATCATTTGAGCAACTTTTTTACAAACCATGATTCACGATTAACGAATATACGAATAACGTTTTTACCCTTAACCCTTCAACGCTTAACTCTTAACCCTTAACCATTTACCCATTCAACCATTCACCTATTCAACAATTTCCCTCTTACCAATCAATTCCATTCACATTTAAATGCCCATTCGGACGAATCATTCTTGACACTCAACATGCTTTTCGCTAACTTCCATACATGAATCGTGCCAATTAATTTCAGGACGGAGTTTATGCTCAATATTTCGCAGAATTTAAAGCTGAATTTGGAACAGCGTTTAACGCCTCAACAGATTCTCTTATCGACTCTTTTGCAGTTACCGTTGCTCAGTTTGGAACAACGTATTAAAAGCGAACTGGAAATGAATCCAGTGTTGGAAGAGGGGGAAGAAACCGACGAAGAATTGGATGATTTGGACGAACCGGAAGTTGAAAATACAACGGAAGAGGCCGAAGAAATTCAGGAAGAGCTGGAACTGCTGGATAATTCCAATCACAGTGACGAATATGATAAGGAAGAGTTGGAGCAGGCCCAGGCCGAAACGGATCTGGAAAATTTTATCAACGATGAAGAATCGTATCAAATTCGCGCACCCAAAGACAGAAATGAAGAAGAGTACGAACGCCCTGAAATTTTTAAACCCACCTTACAGGAACATCTGACCGACCAATTTCACATGT
>JALWEA010000279.1 GCA_027039465.1 Calditrichia bacterium
AAATTTACAAAAGGTGAACGACGGACGTGATTTGATCACCAAAAACATCGACCCCATGATCAATCCGTCTTTTAAAAGAACCATGCTCACGCAGAGTGCCAATATCGGCAGCGATGTGAATGTGGCTTTAAATGCCTTAAATCAGAGTTACGGGCTTATTTTCTCCGAAGGTCACGGGATCTATTACACCTATCGTCCCGGAGCTCCAGGTTCGGATTTATACAATTATCATTTGGCGGAATTGACCACACCGGATGCAGGTATTTGGTACATGGCCAGTTGTTACACCAATGACATTACCAAACGGTGTTTTGGCGAAGATTACATTCTGAGCCAAAAAGGCGGCGGCGTTTCCTACATCGGAAATTCCAGTTGGGAATTTCCTTTTAGCGGCGTTTACCTGGAAAAAGAATTTTTTAATCTGGCATTTAACAAGGGCTATTACCATCTGTCCGAAGCGCATTACCTTTCGCGCCTTCCCTATTTGGGCTATTTGAATTTCGAAGGCCCTTCACGTATCATTGTCTTCTCGACCATTGTTTTGGGCGATCCCGAAATGCCCGTATGGACTGCAAGCGTTAAAAATTTTAAGGTCAACCATCAATTGGCAACAGACCGCACAAAGCAATTGTTAGAGGTGAACGTAACCGTTGACGATTCGTTACATTCGCCTGTGGAGCAGGCAGTGGTCGTTCTTTACAAAAAGGGAGCCATCTACAAAATTCAACGGACCGATGCCTTGGGAACGGTTAAGTTCGATGTAACCGGCATTAATCTGACGGATGTTCATTTGACCGTTTCCAAACACAATTTTCGTCCCTGGGAAGATCAAATCGATTTAACACCGGATAACGGATTTGCCGCTCGCCTGACCGGTTTCAGGTTTGAACAAACTCAAGGCAACGGCAACAATCAGGCGGAACCCGGCGAACAATTTAATTTGTATTTAAACTGGAAAAACACGGGTTCGATTCCGATTCGGCAGGAAGCGGTTATTACAGCTAAAAATCAGTCACCCTTTTATACGCTAAGCAACACGGGTTTTTATTTGGAGAATGATTTACAGCCGGGCGATAGCGTAACGGTCGGCCCGTTTCAATGTACCATCGGCACAAACATTCCCGCAGATACGACCCTAGCCATTCCGGTGGAATTGACGAATCTTGCGGATCAGACCGTTTCCGAAAAAATCGAATTTAATGTTTTCGTGCCGAAATTGATTATTGCTCGACAATCGTGGGAAACAATCGTTACCGGAGATTCGGCTTCCAAAGGCAATGAAATCCGCATTACCCCAACCATTCAAAATGTTGGCCATGGCATGTCAACCGATATTCAAGCTCAATTGTTTTCGAATGATTCTCTGCTTGAAATTGTCAACGGAAACTTAAATATGAATTCCTTGGCACCGAATGAGGACAAATCTTTTGATAATGCCTTCGTCGTACGCAACAGAGGAAATTTGGAAAAACGACAATTGCAGGTAATCTTTCGTGATCACTCCGGTTTGCAATGGATGTTTCCTGTTGAGTTTAAAGATCCGAATCCGCCGTCCGGCTTACTGTTCCGTACCGACAACGAACGCGGTATCCTGCTTTCGTGGGCACCGGATTCCGAAGCTCATATTTTAGGCTACAATATTTTCCGCACGGAAAATTTGCAAAAACCTTTCACTAAAATCACATCGCAACCGGTTCCGCTGGCGGGCTATTTTATTGACAGTCAAATTCGCAACGGCCAAACTTACTATTACACGATACAGACGGTTGATTCTTCCGGTAATGCCAGTGATTTCAGCGATACGTTGCGTGCCTGGTCGGCTTTACCGTATCAGAACGGATTCCCCATCCGTCCCAATGTCAAAGCCATCGGATCCGAGGTAAGCGGAGTTACCTGTTTTGATTTTGATGGCGACGGGAAAAAAGAATTAATTGCTTCCGGCGGTAACGGTCAGTTGCACGTTTACGATGATCAGGGCAATATTTTATTCCATACCGAAGACTTGCAGGGCGATTTAACTTACCCTGCGGTGGGTAATGTCGTCGGAAACGCTCAAAAGGAAATTGTGATCTCCAGCTTTAAAGAAGGTCAGGACGAAAATAATATTTACGTGATTGACTCCCGAAACGGTTCGGTTCTTTCGCAATTCAACTTGCATTACAACGCTCCTTCTCCGGTTGTTTTGGCCGATTTGGATCATGACGGCTATGATGAGATTCTTGCTTTGACCCATGCCGCCAATGCCCCGGAAGAGCCCAAAGAAAGCCGCTTGTTTATTTTGGAAGACAGCAGCGGCGTTTTAACCGGTTTTAAGGATTGGCCCAAAGACGGCTATGTTTTTGAAAACGATAAACTTTCTTTGGGGAATGTAGCCGTTGCCGATTTGGATCACAGTGGGATGCAATCGGTGATTGTACCTACTTTCCGATCCAAACTGTTCTGCTTTAATCCGGATACTTCGACTAATCCCGTTTGGGTGACTCAACTCTCCGGCGGTTATTTGATGTCGCCCGTAAGCGTAGCCGATTTGAATTTGGATGGTTACAAAGAGATGGTTGTGGCCAGCATCTACAATGACAAACTGTATGTGATCGACCATAACGGTAACTTTTTCCCGGGTTGGGAAGGAGGCAAATCCGTAGATGTAACAGATCCTTACGGTCACAGCTCACCGGCCATTATCGGCAATCTGGATGATGATCCCGAATTGGAAATTATGTACGTGGGGCGCGACAGCATTTACATTTTCAAAGCGGACGGTTCGGCAGAACCCAACTGGCCAAAAGCCTTTTTTAACGGTGAAGGGTTCTACGAGAGCGACCGTGAAAATATGGCGCCCTACAACAGTCCGGTATTGGGCGATATTAATCAGGACGGCATCCAAGAATTGGTCTTTCTGGATACGGACGGTTACATTCATGCCTTTAGCACCAAAGACGGGCAAGAAATTTCCGGCTTTCCGATATTCACGAATAACGATCGGGTCAATGCCCAGTCGCCGGTTCTCGATGATATTGACGGTGACGGGGATTTGGACATTTTAACTGTGAACCATGAAGGTGTTTTAATGGCCTGGGATGCTCAGCAGAAATACAATGAGCACACTTTCCTTTATTGGAGTCAACCGTTGGCTAACCCGCAACATACCGGCACATTGGATTCCCTGAATTTGACGGTAATCAGCGGTATAAAAAACAACGCATCCGCCGATGTTCCCGTAAAATTTTACTTAAAGCCCAACTATCCGAACCCGTTTAATCCGTCCACCACGATTGAATTCGCTTTAAAGACCCCGGGATTGGTACGCATAACGGTTTACAATATTTTAGGGCAGAAAATCGCAACACTTTACAACGACCGGCTTTTGGGGGTTGGAATCCATCGTAAACAATGGAACGGTAAAAATGAATTCGGAGCGGAAGAAGCCAGCGGGATTTATTTTCTGCGTATGACCGTAAAGGATCGTAAGAGCGGACGAATTTATTTTACAAAAACTCGGAAAATGATTAAATTAAAATAGTATTTAGTTGAACATGGGTAAAGAAAAAGGGGAAAAGTTATCTTTTCCCCTTTTTCTTTTTTTATTTTTATTTGAGAACCCGAGTTTAGGTTTCACCATTACAAAACCCAAACCATACAAAGCAATTCTTATTTAATGAAAACCATCTTACCAATCTTCGTATGTTTTTTGCTGATTAACCGGTACACATACGTTCCGCTCGAAACCGTGGCTTGGGCATCATTGGTTGCATCCCATTTTACTTGATGTTCACCCGGTTGCAGAAGCGCATTATTCAACAAACGTTTAACCAAATTGCCTTTTAAATCATAAATCAGAATGGAAATGCGTTCCTGATCCGGAATCTGAAATTTTAAAGTTGTTTCCGGATTAAACGGGTTGGGATAATTCGGGAAAACGGCAAATTCGGTGGGTACCGGAATCTCTACGGTTTGAATTTTTTGAGCAAACGTTTCCGTGCTCCCATTGAAATTTACGCTTTCCAAACGGTAAGAATACGTTTCTCCGGCGATTACATTTTGATCCACGAATTGATATTCATGTGCCATACTGGAATTGCCTGCCCCGGGAATTAGCGTGGGATTAATTTTATCCCAATTATTATTCGCTTGTGTCCGTCGATAAATATTGAATCCTAAATTCTCTATTTCCGATTCCGTTATCCAGCTAAGGATTACATGCCCGTCAGATACTTCGGCCTTGAACAGTGACAGAGTCACCGGCAGTGAGTTATCCTGCCCATTACTGGCATCATCACCAAAAGTAAAATAATTCCCCGAAGTTGTAAATACATCGGATTGAATCGTACCTCCAGTGGCGTCACCGGTTCCGTCGCCGCCGATGCTAATCCATTTGGTACCGTCAAACTGCGCTACATCCAAAGCGCTCGGCACCTCAATGCCGTCGTTATTATTCCAGCTTAAAGTGACCTGCAGGTTGGCCGGTGTGCCTCCGCTGCCTTCAATGGTCCAGTAACGAATCGAAGAAATGGCGCTTAAAGTCGTATTATCAATCGTGCTGCTAATGGCATGCGGATCGGAGTTAAATTGCTCAACGGTTACCGTGTAATCGCTACCGGAAACATTGGTAAAGGTTACAGTAACCGGTAAATATTGGCCGTCTTTTGCCGTTTGGAAGGTAAAATTCGCAGAGCTGCCCAAGGCAAAAGTTTTGGCAACTTTCCCTTCAATATAACTCGAAGAGCTTCCGCCACTAAAAGAGGCACTCGTCCCCATGGAAAGCAAATTACCCGAAGTCGTAACAACGCCACTCGTCAATGTTAAAGCACCGTCAACCGTAATAGCGTGGCCTAATGTCACTCCATGACTATTATTAATGGTAAAATTATTAAATGTAACGGAAGAGGATCCGTTAATGGTTTGGGCGGCACTTCCCTGAAAAACAGCGGTACCGCTACCGGAATTAAAATTGCCGCCGTTTGTTGTTAACGTCCCGGTGATGGTGGCGGTGGTAGGCGTAAACGTTCCCAAGGCCAAAGTCAATGTTCCCGAAATCGTCATATCCGCAGAAGCGCTGACTCCCGCACCGTTATTGATTGTTAAATTATTGAAAGCGGTCATTCCCGAGGGAATTGTTTCAGCAGTGGAACCGTCAAAAATCAAGTTCCCGTTGGTTGTGTACGAATCAAATCCGTCAAGGCTGGTGCCACCCGTGTAAAGCGTTGCACCGGAAGCGATGCTAAATGTATTGGTATTTGTGGCTGTTATGGTTAAGCTGCCGCCGTTCAGGTCAACCGTACCGCCTTGAATATCCAAATCACTATTATCACCAAATGCCAACGACAAACCGGCCAAATCAAAACTGCCGGCTAAAACCGTTAAATCCGCATTATCCTGCAAAGTAATCGTCCCGGAACCGGTGGCAATGGCACTACCTGCCGATTTATTAATTTTTATATTACCATAGCTAATCCCGGTTGGAATGTCTTCTGAGGAAGCTCCGTTTAATAAAATGGTACTTGAGGCATTTAGAGAATACGATGAAAATCCTTCGAACGAAGTGCCTCCTGTTGTCAACTGCGTACTTGCCGCCAATGTAAGGGTATTCGTGCCGTTCTTCGTAATTTGTTCACCATTCAAATTCAGTGTGCCGCTTGAAACCGTTAAATTGGCACCCGTATCCAAAGTAAGAGGCCCGTTTAAAGTTACGGTATTCCCCGCTCCGGGATTGACGGTTAACGTTCCTTTAATGGTAATATCCGAAATAGTACCATTTGTTGAGGTGATGTTCAAATTATAAAGGGAAGCCTGGCCGGATGAAGTAACCGCGCTGTTGGCTCCATCCACATTTAAGGTATTATTATTAACTATGCCAAATGACCCGCTTCCGCCGACCACGTTACCGCTGACGCTCAGTGACAATCCGGTTGCCGAATAGTCGACGCTTCCCAAAGTCAATGTCAGGTTACCGCCTAAAGAAGCCAAGTTCGAAGAGCCCAAATCAATTGCCGGAGAGGCTCCCGAACCATTATTAACCTGAACATTAGTCGGCGCAATCGAAGCAGACCATTCCGGCCCGACGTTTTGTTGGGCGCTTCCGTTATATACGAGCGTAGTTGTGCCGGTTCCCCAGGCAAACACACCACCGGCTTCACTAATTGTTCCGCTTGTCACCGTTAATTGAGAATTAACCTGAACCGTACCGGAGGCAATACTCAGCACCGCAGACGAAGCGTTCAGGGTCATATTCGTTGCCTGAAGAATATTCCCCGCGCCGGGATCTGCCGTGACGGTAATGCCCGAATTGAATTCTACCGATGACGGCGCAAAAGAAGAAGATAACGGCCATTCCGCGGTAACGGTTTTGTTGGCACTACCTTCATAAGATAATGTGGCTCCGTTCATGTTTAATGTTGTCGTATTATCCAAAATGATGCTTAAACTACTCCCACCACGTATAAATTTATGAGATACGGTGTATTGAACATCGCCGGAAAGAGTCAAACTGCGCGAAAGGTTCGGCGAATGTTCCAAGTCGTAAAAAGTAATATCCGCATCGCTGGAAACGGTTTGATTGCCAATGGTATTAAACTGAAATAAACTTGTTCCGGCATCAAACGTGCCGCCGGTTTTATTAAATACCGTTGCATTGGTGCCAATGATAGTAATAATATGACTGCCGGCATAAAAAGTGCCACCGCTTAAAGCAAATTTATTGGCAGCAAAATTAACATTTACCGTGTAGCTACCTGTACCACTGAAAGTAAGATTGGTGAATTCAACCGTTCCGGTACCGTTAATGCTTTGTGCTCCGCTACCGGCAAAGGTGAAATTTGCCGCGCCCAACGTTCCGTCGGTCATGGTGCCGTTTTGCGTAAGGTCTCCGTTTAAAGTAAGCGTATACGTATTTCCGTCGTACGTACCGCCGCTTTCAATGGTTAAGCTGTTGATCGTGTATGTGCCGTCATTGGTAATGGTATGCCCGTTTTGAATGACATAATTATCCGTACTGTTGATCGAAGAAGGCGACGTGCCGGTACTGTCTTGCCAATTACTTAGTGTTCCGAAGTTCCCGTCCCCTTGAGAATAGTAGGTAGTTGCCCATAGAAATGCCGGGATTAAAATAAAAGCAAAAACTATTTTTGTGAACTGTTTAAATTTAATATCTTTAAACATAATTAAACCCCTTTGCAAAATCTAATATTTTGTTAAGTTATGATCGGCTTTTTCTTAATGGAAATTAATAATAAAAATTAAATGATAAGATCTAATTCAAAAAATGGTAAATGATTGAAATATTGACTGCAAAAAAGGGAAATTTAAAGAAAAGCGTTAGCGATAAAAGGATGGGATGATTAAATCACTAAATTGGCAAAGGTGTAAAAAGAAGAAATGACAGGAGGGCAGAAAATTCATTATTTATGCCAGCGTTCATTTTTGTCCGTAACTCATTGTCCCGACCTCAGGAACGCACCTGCATTTAATTCAACGATCCAAAGAACCCCATTTAACGGACATCCGCAAGATAATTTCAATAAATCCTTCCCCCATAGATCAATGGTCATCCCGAAAATCAGAGGTAAGGATGAGTCCGAATAAACATTTTAAATCTATGAATAATTACCGGTTATTTTACCTCAAGCAACTGTACGTCAAAAACCAACATTGCTTTGGGTGGAATGACCGGCGGATACCCTTGTTCGCCGTAAGCTAACTGGTAAGGAATGAACAGGCGCCGTTTACCTCCGACATGCATGGTTTTAATTCCTTCTTCCCAACCGGGTATAACTTGTCCTTCACCGAGAACAAACTGAAACGGTTTATTACGATCCAAAGAACTGTCAAATTTTTTCCCGTTCATCAGCCAACCGGTATAGTTGACAACGACAGTTTGGCCGTTTTGAGGAATTGCGCCCTGCCCCTCTACAATATCAATATATTTAAGGCCCGATTCCGTGGTGATTGCATCAGCAGGAATGGTAATGGTTTGCCCGGATTGAATTTCTTTTTTAGCCGAAATCTTTTCTTTTTTCTTAGAACAAAAAGAAAGAGTAAGGGCTAAGCTTAGAATGATGAAGATACTTAAATATCTCATATTGCCTCCATAGCTACGAATATTCATTTTGCCTGTGAAGGAATTTGAGGAGGAATGCAGCTTAAAAATAACCGAAACAACTCTCTTCTAAACCACTCACAAAATGAATACATGAAAATCTCAATATATCACAAATAAAATAAAATGAGATTTAATAAAAAACAAATATTTTACAGTTTAATTTTAGGAAGTTATGATATCTGGTTCCTGTTGAATTTTAACATTTTTACGTTTATTTTCCGGGAGAGTGCTATTTAAGAACTGTTTGGAGTATAAAATGTTTGGCTTTGAAAATAAACATGTGATCGTAACCGGAGGCAGCCGAGGCATTGGTGCCGCCATCGTAAATTTGTTTAGTAAATTTGGCGCTAATGTGGCTTTTAATTACCACAAAAACATTCGAGCGGCCGAACGCTTAGCCGAAGAAAGTCGAAAATTCGGTGCGGATATTTTCTTTGACGAGTGCGATGTGCGTGATTTCCATGATGTGGATGTATTCGTTAAAAAAACTCTTCATCGTTTCGGTTCCGTGGAAATACTGGTCAATAATGCGGGTATTTGGGAATATGGTCCCATTGATAAAATGACCATTGACGATTGGCGCAAAACCATTCAAACCAATTTGGACGGTACGTTTTATTTTACGCGAAGCGTTGCCCGACACATGCTGGAAAACCAAATTAAAGGTTCCATCATCAATATTTCTTCCACGGCCGGACAACGAGGTGAACCTTACTATTCCCATTACGCCGCCACCAAAGGTGCGATCATTGCTTTCACCAAATCATTAGCGGCAGAACTCGGGCCAAAGGGCATTCGGGTTAATTGTGTTGCGCCCGGTTGGGTAAAAACCGATATGTCCGAAGAAGCATTGAAAAAACAGGAAGCGGAAATCGTGGCCGGTATTCCCCTTGGCTTCATCGGAGAACCGGAAGACATTGCCGGCCCGGTGGTCTTTTTGGCCTCCAACTTAGCCCGCTACATAAACGGAGAAATTTTAAATGTTAACGGCGGAAACGTTCTTTGCGCTTAAATACAAAGGAGTGTAACCATGACTAGAGACGAAGCTTTAGCGATTTTAAAAGAATACACGCAGTCCGAAAGTCTGCTAAAACATGCTTATGCGGTGGAAGCAGCCATGCGGGCTTATGCCAAAAAATTCGGAGAGGACGAAGAATTGTGGGGCGCTGTCGGTTTGCTGCATGATTTTGATTATGAAAAATTTCCGGATGAACATCCCATGAAAGGGAATGAAATCTTGAAAGAGAAAGGCGTACCGGAAGAAATTCGTACGGCCATTATGGGCCATGCCAGCTACACCGGCGTTCCCAGGGAAACCTTAATGGCCAAAACCCTGTATGCGGTTGATGAATTAAGCGGGTTCATTGTCGCGGTTACCTTGGTGCGTCCAAATAAAGCCGTCAGCGAAGTAAAGGTAAAATCCGTAAAAAAGAAAATGAAGGATAAGAGTTTTGCGGCTAAGGTGAATCGGGATGAGATTCGCGAAGGGGCGGAAGAATTGGGCATTCCTTTTGAAGAACATGTGGAATTTATGATTAAAGCATTGAGCGGCGTTGCGGAGCAGTTGGGGCTGAATCCGTGATTAATTTGAAAGCGGGAAAAGGTTAAGAGTTGAATAGTTAAGGGAGAGGTTATTCGTTATTCGTATATTCGTTAATCGGGGAATGGTTGATTGGTTAAATGGGTGAATGGGTTAAGAGTGTAAGGGTTGAGGGGTTAAGGGAAACGTTATTCGTGGGTTGAGGAAGACAAGGCTGTCATCGCCCCGATAAATCGGGATGTACCACGAGGAGCGAGCGCAGCGAGTGACGTGGCGATCCCCTTCAAAGCAGCACCGGCTGGTTGTTACGGATAGGCCTTAATAATGTTAAGGATTGCTTCACTCATTCTGCGCCACTATTGACATGTTGCAGCGCGTCCGTCCCTCAATACGATTCTGCCTATTATCTTGCGATGTTCGAAGTAAGTGCGAAGCATTTCCGTCAGGACGCTGCAAACTCAAAAAGTCTAACGTTGTGCAACCAAAAGTATCGATTATTCTTTTATTTGTTAGGGAAATGCTTCGCCCCTACAAGTTCGGCAGAATCACTCGGGAACCGGCCGCAGTCAAAGGCAACCGGTTGTCGAGTAGAGACCGCGCCAACGGGATCGTATCGAGACACGGTTGCCGTACCAGTTCCAAGTTCCCAGTTCCCAATTCATCCATGTCACTATCTTAATAATCCGTAGCGTATGCCATGGTTCAGTTCCTCGCAATGACAAAAAATCACTTGGTTTTGGCACAGTTAAAAAAAAGGAAGTACAAGCACATACTTAACCGTTTAGGTGAAAAGTAAAAAGTGGATGAAAATAAACATATCATAGTTGTCAGCGGTTTGCCGCGCAGCGGAACTTCGCTCATGATGCAAATGCTGCAAGCGGCCGGAATTCCGGTACTTATTGATGATCACCGTCCGCCTGACGAAAACAATCCCAAGGGCTATTTTGAATTCGAACCGGTAAAGTTTCTGGCAGAGGACGCCTCATGGCTTCCTTTGGCAAAAGGCAAAGCGGTTAAAATCATTTCCCATTTGCTTGTTCATTTACCCGATCACTTTCAATATAAAATCATTTTTATGAATCGGGATTTGAAAGAAATCATTCGCTCACAAAATAAGATGCTGGATCGGTTCGGCAAAGCCAAAGGGGAACTATCCGAAGCGCAATTAGCCGAGCGATATGCACTCCATTTGCATCAAATACATCAATGGCTCAAGCAACGGCCCAATATTACTTTCGCGGACATTTCCTTTAATTATTTGATTCAATCGCCGGAAAAGGAATTGCCGAAGGTGCAACGTCTCTTAAATCTTACTGTTTCTTCGCGACAAGTCATCCGGGTAATCCAACCGGAATTGTACCGAACAAAAAACACTCAATTTTGAATCCCACTTCCTTTTGCCATGAATTTTTCTTTTGAAACTGTCATTTAATACTTTTAAATTGGCGCCTGATTTTAAGGATTGGGATAATGGGCTATTTACTTTTTGTTTCCCTTTTGTGGGGTTTTTCTTTCGGTTTAATCAAAAATCAATTGAGCGGTTTGGATGCCAATTTTGTCTCTTTTATCCGAATGGCTTTAGCCTTCCTCGTTTTTTTGCCTTGGCTTAAGTTAAAAAACGTTCCGCGTAAAGGGCAGCTTTTATTGATCGGTGCCGTTCAGTTCGGTTTTATGTACATTGCTTACATTTTTTCTTATCACTATTTAAAGGCTTACCAAGTTGCATTGTTCACCATTTTTACGCCCGTTTATGTGGCGCTACTGGATGATTTTCTGAAACGCAAATTTAACCCCGTACATTTATCCGTTGCATTGGTTTCGGTTTTGGGCACATGGATTATCGTTTGGAATCAAACCTCGGACAAAATTTTATGGATCGGCTTCGGCCTGGTTCAAATTTCAAATTTGTGTTTCGCCCTGGGACAAATATTTTATCGGAGATATCGAGGGCAGCAAACGCGTTTGGTCGGAGAAATACGGATTTTTGCTTTGCTCTATTTAGGCGCACTTATCGTAACCGGCAGCGCGGCTTTGGTAACAACCGATTGGTCGCAATTGACCGTTAGCACAGATCAATGGCTAACTTTTGTTTATCTTGGAATCGTTGCCTCAGGGCTTGGATTTTTC
>JALWEA010000280.1 GCA_027039465.1 Calditrichia bacterium
CCAAAGCATTTAAAAAGATCAAACCGGCCGTGTTCAATGTGCGCTCGGTGAACGAAGGCCACGGCTCATGCGGAGAAAGCGCATCCAAGCCGATAAAGCCGACCACCGCATCATTAATGGAAAGCGGTACAATGTACAAAGATTTTACCTCTTCAACTTTCCAAATGGATTTAAGGGTACTGGCTTCCAAAGGCAATTGCTCGATGTCCGTTACTTCCAAATGCGTTTGACGCTTGAGCGATTTAATAAACCAATTGAAATCTTCATTGTCCACTTTTTCATGGCGGGCGATTTTTTCCTTAACCCCTTCGTTACGATATTCATGAGACTTATTCAGAACCGTCCCGTTCTTGGCGAAGAAATACAAATAGGCACGATCGGCATCAAAATAACGGCAGAGAGTTTTAAGGCCGTTTTGAATCATTTCGTCGGTTTCTTCGGTAGGGGTTTGAATAAAACGAATGGCAAGATTCGTTAACGACTGCTCCAATTGCAGCAAATTTTTCAAATCCACTACTTCGGCCTGCAAGTCTTTAATCATTTCTTGCTGCCGAATACTTTGGCTTTGAATGGTAGCAAAATCGTTTTGCAAGGATTTTAACGTTTGCGCTTTGGGTATCAATTCATCAATTTGTGTTTTCTGTTCCGCTAACCGCGTTTCCAACTTTTTTTGCACGGCATAGTATAAAATACCGAACAAATCGGCAAATAACGGCGGTAATACAACGCCCCAGGGTTGGTTTCCCGATTTGTCGGGATACAAGTACAAATAAGCAAAATAAGCCAGCGTGGCTAAAATACCGACCGGGATTGAATGCCATAAATTGGAAAATAGAAACAGATAACCGGTAAGAATGATCAGCGTAATGCCCGCGGAAAGGATAAACGGAGAAACGCCGACAACGGCATTATCAAGAAAAATAAGCCCCACTACCGCGCTGAATAACGTTAACGCTTCGCTAATTAAAATAACATAGCTTTGCGAAGTGCTGCGCAAGGTAATAATGCTAATAACCCAAAAAACGAAAAACAGCCAATACAACGGCGAAAGCAATAAGGCCTGCGGGGTATTGTAAGAATTCAATATAAGAGCACTGAAAACAAGATAAAGGACTATTAAGCTTCCTGCTCCAAACCAATGGCCGATTAAAGAGAAAGTTGGTGCCGTTGACTTGACTTTGACATCCTGTTCAAAGTTATTCACGTACTTCTTCGACATATTTTTTACTTTCATTTTAATATAGTGCAAAAAATTATTTTTGCAAGATTATTTTTTGTCGAGCTTTGAATTTTTTACCTTGCAAATAAACAAAATAAATGCCGCTGGCAACCGAAAGGCCTTGTGAATTACGGCCGTCCCATTTGAATTTGTAATACCCGGGATCAAATATTTGATGGCGACACAATGTTTTTATTCGCCGTCCGGTAATATCAAAAATAACGATCGAAAGTCGGTCGGCCTTTGGCAGATCCAGTTTAATCATTGTAGAGTTGTTGAACGGATTCGGATAATTTTGATGTAACTTGAACCGCGTCGGCAACGCGCGGAAAGCGTCCAACTGTTTCTCCACAAAGGCATCGGAGCCCACCAACAGGCGCAACCGCTCACCCGAAACATGAAGCTTGACCGGGAAGTTCGTAAAACGTACGCCGTTTTCCGGGGCAATGAGGCACCATTTAAAATTGTTTGGCAATGAATCCGGTTCTATTTGCAAAAGAATGGTTCTGCCCGTATTACTGCGCACCGTGAAATCAAATTGATAACCTTCTTTACCTAAAGAACGAAAATCACCGGTTAGTTTTTTCTCCCCGGCTTTTTGCGGCGTAAAATACAAAGAAACAAATTTGCCGATCACCGGCGGTTCGGGCATATCCGTTTTGTCCAAACCTTCATCGGCTTCCGGCAAAGCGCCGGCAAAATTAATATCATCATAAAATTTTCCGCTTTTTGCCGTCAGGCGGAAACGCCATCCCGTTTGGCTACGTGCAAGAGGTTTTGCCATGGATTGAACGACCGCCACCGGAGGTATTTCCAAATTTGTCGTTTCATCGGCCTTTACTGCATATCCTTTGAAAGGTTCAAGCGTATGCACGATTTCCCAGGCGGCTCCGTTAAAATAATACAGCGTCAATCCGTCGCTCCCTTGCACCGATTTCCAAGCAACCGGAAACGCAAACGGATCGCCGATCATATTCCATCCTTTTTGCAGATTCAAAGTGAACGGCCCTGCACAAGGTACCGAAACAGCGTTTTTAATGCTCAACGAGACGGAATCGGCCGTAATTAAATACAACGCTTTTCCGGGAGGCAATTTCTCCTTCATGTCGCGCAATTCAACAAAGGTTCCCTGCACGGCATCCCAATCAAAAAAACGGTATTTGGCCGGATCGTAAGCGCCCAATTCGTCTCCGAATAAATCGGAAAGCGTTTGGCTGTTCGTATTAACCGGCAAAGAAAGCATGCGATAGGTTTGCGGCACAGTGGCAAACGGTAACTCGACTTGCGGCAAACGGACGTTAACGGCCAACGGATGCTGCATGCCGTCCTCGGGATATTCCGTCACGCTACCGCCATGGTACACTTTAAAATACACGGCCAAACCATGCATGGAAATAAAACTCGAATCAATGGTCGTTTGCCAAAGTTTTTCGCCGGCCTTCTTCAGATCAAATTTGTGAAACGTAGCTTCGCCGCCTTGTTGCAAATAAACTTCCGCCTTGTTTATACTCGTATTATCGTCGGTGGCTTGAATTGAAACCGTAAAGGGGTGACCTGCAATCGTTTTTAATGTGTCAAACGCCGGTACGACGGTGGCTGGTGTCGGGTCGATTTTTCCCTGGCCGCTCAAATTTAAAATCATGGGTTGATTGGCATCGTTGCTGAAAATTTTCAACAGGGCGGAACGTTCCCCTTGCCCGCCGGGGGTGAATTGCAGAGCAAAAGTCTTCAAAGTATCGTCGGGTGCGATTTGCATTCCGGCCGGTGAATTAATGAGTGCAAAATCCGAAACATTGGTACCGGTTAACGAAAGGCTGTCGATGCTCAAAGGCGCATTGCCCAAATTCATCAAATAGCAAGGTTGTTGAACGCTCTCATTCACAAAGACCGAACCGAAATCCAGGCTGTCCCGCAAATTGCTTTCCAATAACGGCGCCTGAACCGCAGAGAGAGCAATCCCCGTTAAAGTAATCGTGCGCACCTTTGTTTGCAAATCTGCAGAGTAAATATTCAATTGCGCCAGATGCAGCCCGGTAACATGCGGCACATATTCCACGGACAGTTTCAGCAACGTATCCGCGGATTGCAAAGTGAAGGAATCCGCCGGAAAATCCAATTGAAATTGCGCCGAATCCCGCCCCGAAATTCGTATCGAATCAATCGTCAAAAGCACGTTGCTCACATTGCGTACCGGCAGGTCTAATTTGGTGATACTGTGAATAACATGCTTGCCGAAATTCAGATTAAACGGTACTTTCAAATCGGCGGAATCGGCCTGCGCCCTGAGAGCAATCGAAAGGTCTTTATGATAAGGATCGTTCCAATGGATTATTATTTCGGCGGAAAAACCGCCTGCGCTACTGGGAGCAAAAACCACCGGTAGTTCTACGGTATCGGACGGCGCCAGACGAATGGAAGCGGGCAGATTCGGAATGTAAAAGGATTGTGTCGGGTCACCGACAACGGAAATCGAATCGATCACAACCGG
>JALWEA010000281.1 GCA_027039465.1 Calditrichia bacterium
ACGCGCTTCCGGTGGATGACCAGTCCTTGCCGGGTTCCGCTCTTTCATCGGAACAGGTTAGGTTAAAAGGTGTTTCATCATACGCCATAAATCCCCACCTTATGGGCTTGCACGGCGCAACCTAATTTCCAATTATTACATGTCACTATCCTAATAATCCATAGCGCCAGCCATGGTTCTTGGCCTCGGAACGATTCGGATGGGGAAATTCACGGTTAGTTTTGGAGAAAATTGATTAGAATATTTCTTGCAGATTTAATTCAAAGTTTTTCAAAACGGCAGAATGCAAAACGCCTTTTTGTGATAATTTTTGCGTTTGCCGAAATTTCTTGTTCTTTAGATTGTAAACTTCTATCCACTTTCGCATCGGATCGACGATCCAGTATTCTTTGACGCCAAACCGCTCGTAAAGCTCTTTTTTGTCGAACAGATCATAATATGCGGTAGAAGGCGACAGAATTTCAACCACCAAATCCGGTGCACCCGATATGTTTTTTTCCGTAATAATATCTTTGCGTTCATTGGAAACAAACAAAATATCCGGTTGCAGCACATTTATTTCACTTAAGACAACATCCAAGGGAGCCGAAAAGACTACTCCACAATTAGTCTCATTTACAAAATTAAATAATCGAGCGGATATTGCCAGACTTATCTGTTGATGAATGGTCAAAGGTGTGGGTGTCATGATCAATTCTCCGTTAATCACTTCATAGCGTTTGCCGTCATCCGGCAATTCCAAATAATCACGGTAGGTGAATTTTTTAGGTGGGCTTTGATATTTGACAGCGGTTTCTTTGACTTTCATGTTGTTTACCAAGCTGATTTAACTTCGAAAAGTTACATACGATTTTACGGTTAGGCAAATATTTTAACCGTTACGTGTGCAATGAGAAGTGGGAATTGGGAATTGGTCTTAGCGTTATTCGGGTATCCGTTAATCGTTATTCGTATAATCGTTAAACGTTGACGTTTCATCATTCTATGTTCGAATTTGTAGATTGGAGACGGTTACAAGGTTTTAATTACCAATCAATTGTGCCCAATTCTTGACAAACCTTTGTTTGTTTTGGCAGCCGGTTTCCGGGTGTCTTATATCGTGGGATGGCGCACCACGTCACTGCACAAGCTACGGTTTCCGAATATACGAATAACGAATACACGCATAACGATTAAACGAATCTCCCATTTAACCACTCAACAATTCAAGCATCCAGTCATTTTCCTATCCGGCGTCAAGCCTTTTCCGGCTCTTCGACGCGTTTCACAAAATCCGTATCAATTTCTACGGAAACGGACTGCATAATGCCTTCGATGGTAACGATTAGGCGGGTTTGATTTTTTGTTTTTCGCACCATACCACGCATGCCTTTAAACGGCCCTTCGATAACCTCCACAATTTCACCCGGACGGATGTAATTCTCCAATTGAATTTTTTCGGGATGTTCCAGCATTTTGCGCAGCGATTCGATTTGCCAATCGGGTACGACAGCCGGGACGCCATTAAAATTAACAATTTTTACCACACCTTTGGTCTGCAAAACGGAAAAGCGGTTTTTGTAATCTATGTGCACAAACAAATAGCTGCTGAAGAGCGGCATGTCCACTTTTTTCTTTCGGTCCTTCCATTGGCGGACACGGGTAATTAGCGGCAGGAACGACTCGATCTTCTTCTCTATGAGTTGGTCAAATACTTTTTTCTCATGTCTGGGTCTGGTATAAATAGCGTACCATTTTTCCATGGTCAATCACACTCCCATTGCAAAAAATTCACAATCTGTTCCGATTCAATGAGCGGTTTAATTTATAATAAATTTTAAGTGATGCAATTTTTTATTATTCGGAAAATGCCATCAAGAAAAAGTGAATTTTGAAAAATCGCAAATAAATTGCGGGTCGTCTGACTGATTGCTATCAGTCAGATGACGCTTGGTTCAGGGACTGATAGCAATCAGTCCCTGAAAATCAGGATTTGCCAATACCAAAATAACTTTGTATTACTTTAAAAATATCGGGAATAGCTTCTACGCTATCCGGGATGGATATCCCCTTGCCAAGCACAAACGCATCGACAAAGGTATGCGTCCCACTAAACACCTTGCGATCAAACAACCGATCGTGCCACAGCACACCTTTTAAATCGTAACCTTTGTAAGGCAATGCCAACAAATCCGGCACAATACCCAATCGAAGCGGATCCGTAAACATCTGATTTCCCGCTTCCGGCGGAATACCGTACAATTCATAACCCCGTCTTACCTCTTTAATAACCGGTTTGTTTTGGGGATCGCGTAGTTTCAGCAATTTCCCCGAGAGCTCCTGACACAACCGTTCGTACTCTACTCCGCTATTTACACTACCAAACTTTTCCCGTCCCTTTAAATGGATGAAAATCCGCCCGGGATACAAACTGTACGCCTTGCTAAACGCGTGCAGATCTTTTAGCGACTTCGGCGGCACTTGTTCAAAATACAAATAACCGTTTTCCGCCAACCAGCGATTCAAATACACTTCGTATTTCAGCTCTGTAAAACCGTGATCCGAAAGCATCAATAGCGCCATATCATCCGATAATTTTTGTTGCACCTTTCCGATTAAAGCGTCAATACGCCCGTAAAATCGACGAAATTGTTCGGCAAACGGCGGCAGATCGTGTGCAAAATATTTCCAGAAAATATGGTGCAAACGATCCGTTTCCATGATATGCGTCATAAACAAATCCCAGGCTTCCTGTTCGTAAAAATGCCACATCATTTCAATGCGCTTTTCAAGTACGTCCCATAGTTCATTAAAAAAAGACTGCAAATCTCTCTTGGCCATTTCAATATCTGCGTCGACCACGTATCCCTTGGCCTTCAAAAAAGCACCGACCGCCGGAGGATACGTCCCTTTGCCGATATCTTTGTTTAGAAATCCGCTGATTAAAATACCATTTACTTTGAAAGGCGGATAAGTTAAAGGAACGTTCATGGAAAAAACCCGTTTGCCCCGATCCGATAAAATTTGAAAGACGGTCGGAAGTTTCAAGCGATCCGCTTTGGGAACGAACCAATCCATGGTTCGCGGTTCACGCTCCACAAATCCGGAAATGCCGTGCTGCGCCGGTTTGCCACCGGTCATGAACGAAGCCCAGGCCACCGAAGACAAAGGTGGCTGCACGGAATGTAATTCGCGAAAAGTCGCGGTTTTTACCAACTCCCGAAGATTCGGCATCACACCTTCATCCATCAGACGATTTAGCAAACTGAACGGCGTTCCGTCCAGAGCTAAAATGAATAACCGTTGTTTTTCTTTCATTGCAACCCGTATCCTGACATTTGCCTAACTAAAAAAATTCCCCACCTAAAACGAATCAGGTGAGGAAATTTATTCATCAGAAGATTTTACGAACGTCTGACAATCAGAGAATCTTCCGCATCTAATCCCGTTTCCGGCGGATATTCAATTCCTTACTAAAATCCGCTTCTTTGTACTCATTCTCTCCCATTTTACCTTGCTTACGCAAATCTTCATTGTAAGCGCGTAAATCTTTACGCATCACCTTGGCGCTGATTGTTTTGGGAAAAGCCTCCATAAATTCAATGTAACGAGGCCGTTTGTAAGGCGCCATTTGATTGCGGATAAACGTAAAAATTTGCAAAGCCATTTCACGTGTCGGCTGGAAATCGGATTTCAGAACGATAAACGCCTTGGGCACAATG
>JALWEA010000282.1 GCA_027039465.1 Calditrichia bacterium
TATTTACCTTCCCTTCGTTTGCGTTCTTCTTCGGCCAACTTCAACTTTTGAATTTTGCCGGATTTGTTTTTAGGCAACGCATCACGAAATTCGAAGTATTTGGGGATTTTGTAAGAGGCCAATTTATCTTTCAAGAAGACAATCAAAGATTCTTTAATATCTTCTTTTAATTTTGCGTCTTTTAAAACGATAAAAGCTTTGGGCACTTCACCAAGCGTGTCATCCGGAACGCCAATCACAGCCACATCGACCACGGCAGGATGCTCGTACAAGGCGTCTTCAATCTCCTTACCGCTGGCACGGTTGCCGCCAATTTTGATCATGTCTTTGCTACGGCCCACCACGTACAAAAAACCGTCTTCATCCATTACGCCGATATCGCCGGTGTAATAAAGCCCGTGTTTGAGCACTTTGCGCGTTTCTTCGGGATGATTCCAATAGCCCTGCATAATATTAGCGCCACGGGCCACAATTTCGCCTTCTTTACCTTGGGGTAGCGGATGGCCCTGGTGGTCGGCAATAAACAATTCCACATTAGGAATCGCTTTGCCGATGGAGCCCCATTTTTTAGGTAAATATTCCGGATCGAGGTAGGAAAGCCGGGCGGAAGCCTCGGTAGCACCGTACATGATGTATAACTTGGCCGGCGCAAAAACTTTGGCCACCTCTTTTTGCACGGCTGGCGCCATGGCACCGCCGGCCTGGGTGACGTAGCGCAGTGACGGAAATTTTTGTGACCGAATATTAGACCGGTGCAGCAAAATAGTAAAAGTGGAAGGGACGCCGGAAAAGCCGGTGACCTGCTGCTCCTGCATGGTTTTTAAAACGACATTCGGGAAAAGGAAACGGTTATCCACCACAACCGACCCACCGACAAAAAAGTGCGTATTCAAAAGCGATTTGCCGTAAATGTAGTAAAAAGGCAAAATAACCATGATGCGGTCTTCGGAAGTCAGTTTTAAATAATCGACGATGGAGCGGGTGTTGGTGACGATGTTTAGATGGGTTAAAGTAGCGCCTCGCGGTTTTCCCGTGCTTCCCGAGGTGTATACAATGGAAGCCACATCCAAATCGATGATGCGTCGATCAACCGGCGTATCCGGCAGATCCTGCATTTGTAGCGGTAAAGGAATTATTTTGGATGATTCGGCGATTGCATTATTTTTTGTCCAAACTAAAACATTTCTTAAATAGGTTTTCTCTACAAGAGCCGATAACCGGTTGTAAAATTTTTGTCCGATTAATAAATGGTGCACTTCGCAGTCCTGTAAAATATAATCCACATTATCGGCGGTCAGTTCGGTATTCAAAGCAACGGTAATGGCGCCGACTTTCAAAACGGCATAATAAGTAATCACATATTCAACGGAGTTTTCAATGTAAAAGGCCACGCGATCGCCGCGCTGCACGTTTATTTCTTTGAACAGGCGGGCTAATTTATTGGATTCACGTTCAATGTAAGCAAAAGAATACCAATCGTTTTCGGCAAAAAATGCTGGTTTATCCGGAAATCTCTGAGCGCTTTCTTCCAGGAACGAATGAACGAATTTTGTATAGGCCATAATTCTATCCTTTTAACTTTTGTCAGAATCTAAATATCGGACGAATAAGATGCTAATTGAGACAAAATTTTTTAGAAAGGATTAAGAATAAAAACCAAGATTGTCACTATGATTTAAGTAAAATCGTGTATTTACTTTTTTCCCGCTTTTAAATTTATTAAATTCGTTTGGCATTCCTTTTTGAAAGGCACTTAAATGAAAACGGACAGTTTTTGGAAAGAGGTTTTGGAAACACTCTTCCGGGAATTCATGCAATTCTTTTTCCCGAAAATTTATCAGGATATTGATTTCGGCAAAGGATATCAGTTTCTTGATAAGGAATTTCAACAAATTACCAAACATTCCAAGTCCGGCAAGAAAATTGTTGATAAGCTGGTTAAAGTTTATTTAAAAGGCGGTTGGGAAACCTGGCTGTTAATTCATATTGAAATTCAGGGACAGAAAGGGACAGATTTCGCTCAAAGGATGTACATGTATAATTATCGCATTTTTGATAAATACCGGAAAGAAGTAATTAGTTTGGCTTTGTTGACCGATCCCGATCCCAATTATTTGCCGAATATTTACGAAACAAAGCGCTGGGACTTTTACCACGTATTTAAATTTCCATTGGTCAAAATCATTAATTATATTAATTATGACTTTGAAAGAGCGTACAACAAGAATATATTCGCTTTGATCGTTCAGGCCTATTTGAAAACATTGGAAACCGAAGGGGACGATCAGACACGTTTCCGCTGGAAACGACAGTTTATTTTGCTGTTGTACGAATTGGGCTTTACCCATGAAACTTTAGTTCAGGTTTATCGGTTTATCGAATGGATCATGGTTCTGCCCGATCCGTTGGAAGATCGTTTGTATGATGATTTAAAACAAATTGAAGGAGATAAAACAATGCCGTTTTTAACGTATGCCGAAAGGAAAGGCCTTAAAGAAGGGCGCAAGAAAGGATTAATTGAAGGAATTCAAAAAGGAATGCAGAAGGGCCAAATTTTGGGTTTGCAAAAGGCCATAATTTCGGTGCTGGAAGTTAAATTTGCCCAGGCAGATCAAACCGTTATTGAGTCCGTCAACAAAATTCAGTCATTGAAAAAATTGGAGGATTTGCTCCATCAGGCAAAAATCGTTAAATCGATGGAAGAGTTTGCCGAATTGCTTCGCGATTGATGCGTTTGTTTATTTGTACAAAAGATATTTAGTCCTTTGTTTTTTGAATTCTTCCACCTCGTTATTGCATTTCTCAAAATATTTATCCAAAGATTCATCAGCCGAAATCATTTTACGTAAATCATTACTGCCTACCAAACGATCAAAATGTTTAGCCCGCCATGAAAATTGCTGCGGATAGAGCGCATGTAAACTTTGCACAATACGCACGCCGGTTAAAAACGGCTTAAACGTTTCCCGATCGGTTACCTTTAATTTTAAACCGTAACATGCTTTATCCTGAAATTTGGGATGCACCGCTTTACCGGGCATGGATTTGGGTATGTAAGAAATCGTTGAAAATTGCACACCCGGCAAATGATAAGTTTGCAAACGGGCAAGAAGCGCATCCGATTGAATCCATGGAGCACCGAATTGTAAAAACGGTTCGTTGGTGCCGCGGCCTTCGGAAACATTAGTACCTTCAATTAAACACATTCCCGGATACACCGTAGCCGTTTCCAAATTTGGCATATTGGGCGAAGGAGGCATGAATTTCAATCCGGTTTGGTCAAACCATTCATTGCGCTTCCAACCTTTCATCGGAATAACGGTCAATTGTACCTTTATGCCGTTTTTTAACCATTCCTCTCCGTTAAACATACGTGCCAATTCGCCAACAGTCATGCCGTGACGCACGGGAATGGGATAAAGTCCGATAAAAGAAGCAAAAGCCGTGTCCAAAACAGCGCCTTCCACCTGCACTCCGTTAATAGGATTGGGTCGATCCAGCACGACAAAAGGAATGCCTTGCTGCGCAGCGGCTTCCATGGCTAAGGCCATTGTCCAGATATAAGTGTAAAAACGGGCGCCAATGTCCTGAATATCGAACACCAGCATATCCACGTTTTTGAGCATTTCCGGAGTCGGTTTCAGCGTTTTGCCGTACAAGCTGTAAATGGGAATGCTATCCAAGAAGGCGTTACG
>JALWEA010000283.1:0-1300 GCA_027039465.1 Calditrichia bacterium
GTCGACGTATTTTGGGTGTGATGAACGATTTGGTGAATCATTACAAGGAACACGTGCAGTTGCGCGGCGGTTTGAAATATTCGGATTTGGATGAGATTATTTTTCTGACCAACGATCTTCCGCAACGTACGTTGAATCAGCTTAAAACAATCGATTATTTGCACAAGGTTATCAACGAAAATTTTTAGATCTTAACAGAACAATTTTTTAATTGTCATTGCCAGGTCAGGAACCATGGCTGGCGCCACTGATTATTAGTTTAGTGAAATGAATTAATTGGGAATTAGGAACTGGGAACCGGGAACCGATGCGGCATCCGGTTCCCGAGTGATTCTACCGACAATTGTAGGTGCGAGCAATCCCTTACATTATTCAATAATAAACACGGCGTACCGAACAAACCTGTTTTTTCAATTGTCCCTTCGGGACATTTTTAATTGGCGGGTAACATTGTTCCCATATTTGAAAATATGGGCTATTGGCATCCCATCGCTACGCGATGGGTTAATATTGGGTTTACGCAAAATACGTGGCGTACCTTGCCCTAACGACAGCCCTGTTAACATTGGCGTTCTTAATGGAAGGGATTCTTTCCCCACCTGCGGCTGGTCGGAATGATAACCCGGAACGTAACTGTCCCGATAGGGACGGTGTGTCATTAGCCCACAAATTCATTTGTGGGAACGAATGCGTCCCACCATCAATCGGAGTCCCGAGGGGACGTCGTGCATAACGGATCGCCGCGTCGTTCATAAGTTTATTATTTCAACCCATCCACCTCCCTTCCCGACGACGCGTCCCGATGCTCGGGATTTTCAATACGGAAGGGTGCCCAATTAGCTACGTACACTTGGTGAATTATCGAATTGAAGTTCTTATTCGCCCACTGGCACGAAAAATCGTGGCCTGTTGGCGGGTGATTGTTGCTGAACGAAGAATTTCTAACATCCGTTGCCGCTTTGGAGAGGATTGCTTCACTCTCCCGCTCGCAGGCTCGCGAGATCATTCGCAATGACAGCCCTTAACGAATAACGTTTCCCTTAACTCTTACACCCTTAACGCTTACCCCATTCACCCATTCAACCGATTCCCGGCTCCTTATCTTTGAATCATTGCGTCCAACCGGCGCAATAGGTCTTCCAACTCCAAATTGGCTTCTTCCCATCGTTTTTCGGCGTTTGCAATACCTTCCTCCAGTTCATCATATTCCTGTTTCAGAGTTACCGCTTTCTCCTGATTTTTGTACGTTGCCGGATCCGCCAATACCGTTTCCAACTCGGCTTTGCGCATTGCCATTTGT
>JALWEA010000283.1:1310-3694 GCA_027039465.1 Calditrichia bacterium
AAGGCGTTCCGTTGTTTGCTAATGGCTTGGCGCGCTTGCGCTTCCAAACGCTTTTGCTCTTTGCTTTTCTTACTCGGATTTTTGGGTGATTCGGTCGTTTTCCCGGCTGCTACGCGCACATTCTCCCGTTCATTATTGCGCTGCATTTCCTTAAATCGTAAATAATCACTGTAATTTCCTTCGTACATGCGAATGGTGCCGTCATGTAATTCGAAAACGCGTTTGACCAATTTGTCCAAAAAATAGCGGTCGTGGGAGATGAGCAACAAGGTACCGTCGTAATCTTGCAAGGCATATTCAAGCGCTTCTTTGGATTGTAAATCCAAATGGTTGGTCGGTTCGTCCATGATCAGAAAATTGGCGGGCGAAAGTAAAATTTTGGCCAATGAAACACGCGCCTTTTCACCACCGGAAAGCACGGCAATTTTCTTTTCCGTGGCATCGCCGCTTAAGCCGAATACTCCCAGAATATCGCGCACATGGCCTTGAAATTCGGGCGCGGCATGGGCCTGCACTTCGTCAAAAACGGTATTTTGCAAATTTAGCGCATCCACTTGATGCTGGGCGTAATAACCGGTCTGCACACGTTCGCCCAGCTTAACCGTTCCTTGCAAAGGATGCAGCTCGCCGGTAATTAAACGGGTAAAGGTTGTTTTGCCCACTCCGTTCGGGCCGACCAAGGCCACTTTTTCGCCTCGGTACAAGTCAAGATCAATATCCCGCAGCAACCACTCGTTTTGCTCGGGATAGCGGAAAAACAGATGGCGAATCTTGAGCACATCCTTAAAAGAGGGAATATTGGCTTTGATTTTAAAGCGAATGGTTTTGTCATCATCCGGCGGTTCGATGCGCTGCAACTTTTCCAAACGTTTAATGCGGCTTTGCACCTGTGCGGCTTTGGTGGCTTTGTAACGGAAGCGATCAATAAAGCGTTGAATCCGTTCGATTTCTTCCTGTTGCTCTTCCCATTTTTTCAGTAACAGCTCTTGCTCTTTTTGGCGTTGTTGCTCGTAAAAATGATAATTCCCAGCATACACCTTCAAACGGCCGCGATGCAATTCTGCAATTTGCTGCGCCAAACGATCCAGGAAAAAACGATCGTGCGAAACGATAATCATGCTGCCGGTGTAAGTACGCAAAAAATTCTCAATCCATTCCAAAGAGGGAATATCCAGGTGATTTGTCGGTTCATCCAAAAGCAGCAAATCGGGTTTCACCAACAAAATACGGGCCAGATAGGCACGCATGCGCCAACCGCCGCTGAATTTATTCAAAGGACTGAAAAAATCTTTCTCCTTAAAGCCCAGCCCCATTAAAATCTTCTTGGCTTCCGATTCCAATTCGTACCCGCCTAACAGGGCAAAACGATCCTGCAGAGCGCCAAGACGATTGAGCAAAGCGGCATTGTGCGCCTGTCCATTGCTCAGTTGGTGCTGAATATCCTGCATTTCCAATTCGATTTTTTGAATTTCGGCCTTGCTTTCCAGAACCGCGCCCAGCAAAGTCCCCTGATCAAAGCCTAATGTTTCCTGCGGCAAATACCCGATGGTGTAGTTTTTTGGTTTCAGAATGGTACCTTGCGAGGCATGCAGTTCTCCGATTAAAATTCTCAGAAAGGTTGTCTTGCCCGCACCGTTTGGCCCGACCAACCCCAACCGCTGGCCGGGATGCAATGACAAATTTATCTGATTTAGCAGAACGCGATCACCGATCGTATATGTTAAATTCCTTATTTGCAACATGGTTAATTTTCCGCTGACCTTAAATCCGTAAAGTAATTCCTTCCAATCATAAAATCCTTTTTCCGATCATTTTTCATTCGTATCGCAAAGCATCGATCGGGTTCAGCTCGGAAGCCTTGCGCGCAGGAACGTAGCCGAACAAAATACCGACGCCGCTGCTTACGCCCACGGCCAAGATCAACGACCACCAACTTACGGAAGTTTCCCAATTGCTAAACAGGGTAACACCGTAACTCAGCAAATAACCCAACAAAATGCCGACGATGCCGCCGATTAAACTGAGTAAAACGGCCTCCAATAAAAACTGGCCCATAATATCCTTCCGCGTGGCACCGAGCGACCGCCGAATGCCGATCTCGCGGGTACGTTCCAAAACCGAAGCCAACATGATGTTCATGATGCCGATACCGCCCACCAAAAGAGAAATTCCCGCAATGGTTCCCATGACCAAATTGAAAATGCGCTGCGTTTGTTCGCTTTGGCGCAGCAGTTGCTCGGGCACGATCATGGCAAAATCTTTTTGCGCATCATGGCGCCGCAATAAAATTTCTTCAATCAACTTTGAGGTTTTCAGGATTTGTTTTTCGTCCTTCACATGAACCACCAACTGCCCCAGTTGACTGCTTTTGGTGGGCCGATCAA
>JALWEA010000284.1 GCA_027039465.1 Calditrichia bacterium
CGCATTGGTGTGAAAAGCCAATGAAAGATCAATCGGAATGCCTAAGCCTTTGACATTTCGATTCTTGTTGGGGCCGAAGGGTTTGCCGTAAAGATAGTTGACGTATTCGCCGCGGGACTGGTAATCATCCACATAATCGTTTTGATTGTTATTTAAGTCGTAAACCAGGGTATCGGGCATACCGGTATATTGCAAATAATAGCGTGCGCCTTCCTCCCAGCGCGGACGGCCGCTTGTGATGCCGTCCCGTTCAATGGAACCCATGCCTCCGCCGAAACGCACGGCATCGGCGGTTACCCAAAGTCCGGATTGCTTACTTTGATTCGTTAGTAAAACGCTGCCGGAATCCGGATGTACGCCTTTGCGAAATTTAAATCGGCCCAAATACAACCAGGTGGAACCGCCGATCTGCTGATTAATTCTGAACTCGCTTTTGCCGCCGGCATGGAAAACCGTGTAATGAGCGTCATTCACGTTTTGACTGTCCGCATGATACGATATGTAAACACCGTAATAACCGGTTTGCGGAATATCCGGCGTCCAGCGGGCCGCAGCGCTCACCACGGTGTCGGATTTCACCTGTCGATAGGTTCCTTGCTTAAACGGATTTAACCCGCTTGGATAGGGCGGGTTGCCATAAGCAAATCCCGAATCCGATCCTTGTTGAAAAAAATGCGCATTGTCCATAGTGCGTTCCGCATAACGGCGACCCGAAGGCGGCGTGCTGTCATTATCCACCACCACTTCGTGCGACTGGAAATCTCGTTCTCGCGGCAGGAACACATTGGCGCCCGCATTTTCCAACATGGGCAACAAATAGGGAATGACGAACGATGTGGGTAACAGATCCTCCACGGTTTGAAAAAGGCGCGGACGCTGCCATTCCCAGCGACCGACTCTCCGATTGTAATACCATCCGTGACTATTCCAGACCACAATATTGCGACCTGTCAATCCTTTGGTAATTTTGAAAGGCTTTAGCGGACGCTTAACGGGCAGCGGACGGGCATAGCGCTTTGGCAAACGGCTCGTGTCCCACTGAGAGGTGTCGGGTCGAAAAAAATTCGGTACTAATTCTTCGATGGGATACTGCAGACTGTAAACCGTGATTTTATATCGACGGTATTTGCGCCCGAGCATGGATTTTAATGTGCGGTAAATTTCATTGACCTGTTTGGGGCGAAAAGGGAAAAAGGCAAAACTTTTATCCATGTAAATGCCGACGGATAGATTTTTATTATCAATGGTTACACTGTCAATGCGCGTTTGGGGCGAAACGGCAATCGGCTTCCCTGTTTCGCTCGCTTTTTGCAGAAAACGCTCGACCTTTTTATGAACTTTGATTTGTTGTTTGGTCATGCCTTCATAGTTGTAAACGGGCTTATGTTTTAACAATTTGGGATGGCATCCGGCCAAAAGAGCAAGAATTAAAAAAAGAACAGAAAGGCGCTGCACTAAAGACATTGTTTTTACTCCCTTAAAAAACTCAAAAAATATTCGTTTCGGCATTGACAACAGTTTATTTTTTTTTATATTTTAATGCAAGTTAATATTTAATCCTCAACATTTCTTTAATCTGTTTGAATTAACGGAAATCGTACATTCTATTTATAGGTTTACCATGCGGGAATTGCCGGTCAACTTGGATGAATTAGCGTTTGTTTTGCATCGCGGTGATGAGTTGGATATGGAATGTTTTCTGAATCTGGAAACAGGCGAAATCCATTACATACCAACGGATAGCGATGTGTTGCAATCCCTGTTTCATCAATTGACTTTGCCGGAATTGGTCAGTATCACATCGTTGGCCGAACGGTTGTTTCCGGATATTTCCAAACTGTTATACATTCCGGATAATTTCAAAGATATCGTTTTTGACCTGATGAATCAGTTCGCCAACCTTTCCTCCCTGCCTGAATTGGCTAGGGATAAACTTTTAGAGGCCATTCATCACAAAGGCGGTTTTAAAAAATTCCACAAAGTGCTGGAAGAATTCCCCGGCCTGCTTACGAATTTTATTGAATTCCGGGATACCTTCTTTTTACAGAAAGCCCAGGAATGGTTGAAAAAACATGAAATCATTCCGACCCGTAAGATGAAAAATGCCAATTAAATTCGAATGGATCCCTTCCGTAAGACCTTCTTTTTTGTCTTCTTTTTTTCTAATAGAATCCTTATGGAAAAATGCAGTGATTTCAGGATTATCTCAATTTTGAATATTTGGCGCTGATTTTAATTCACCAATTGTTTATGGCTAATTCCATGTTGATCATAAGATTACGTCCGGGGTTGTCTCAAAAGTTACGAAAGAAAAATTTTTTATTCGTATTATTGAAGGTTTTTGCAATACCCGATCCATTTTCCCCCTAATTTCAGTACGAGCAAAAAAATAGCCACGAGCTGAAGCTCAGGGCTATCGAAAATCAACCGTCCCTTTCAGGACGGGAATTTTGATTTGGTTGGACATTTAATTCCCACAAATGAATTTGTGGGCTAATGGCGAGCCGTCCCTGACGGGACGCGTTTAAATGTCGGATAATCCAAAAACCCATCGCGGAGCGATGGGGTGCCCATAGCCCATATTTTCAAATATGGGTAAAATGATACCCACCACCAAAATATTTGTCCCGAATGGGACAATTGAAAAAATTAAAGAAAAGGCGTTTTTGAAATAGAAAATTAATAAATATTCATCATCTTTTGCTCTTGGGACAGCCCCGAATGAGGGGGTGCGTTGAACATCGCAAATTAATTTTTCAACAGGCTATTGAGAATTAAAATATTTTTAAAATTTTGCAATTCACCGAATTTTTCGCAAATTGCTTCTTAAAAAAAGGGGAACACTATGTCCGGTAAAAAAAGAATCGGGATTACCATCGGAGATCCGGCCGGAATCGGGCCGGAAATTGTGCTGAAAGCCTTATTAAATCACAGCGAAATTTACGATTTGTGCCTGCCGTTAATTTTTGCACCGGTTCCGGTGGTTGAAAGTGCATTGGATGTATTGCAAAGCCAAACCCGTATTCGGGTCATTCGTACGCCATCCGAATGGAACCGGGTCGGGAAAGAAAATCGCGAAATCATTGTTTGTGAAAGCCAAACATCCGAGCCCTTGCCTTCTTACGGACAGGTATCGGCCCAGGGCGGTCGCATGGCCTTCGAAGCGATCCGCACTGCGATTGATTGGGCGAATCGAAAAGCAATCGACGCCATTGCCACGGCGCCTGTTAACAAGCAATCGCTTAAAGCGGGCGAAGTGCCATTTACGGATCACACGGCGATGTTTAAAACATTAACCCAAAGTCGGGCGGTGATGACCCTGTTCATGACCGGCCCTTTACGCATCTTTTTCTATTCCCGCCATATCCCTTTTCGTGAAATTCCGGCTTCTTTAAAGATTGAAAATTTGGTTGAAACGATGGAGCAGGCGTTGGGTCATTTGAAGAAATTGGGTTTACCTAAGCCGCGTTTGGCGGTTGCCGCTTTAAATCCGCATGGGGGAGAAAACGGTTTGTTCGGCGATGAAGAGCAGCGCATTATCGCTCCGGCGGTTGCGCAAGCGCGTAAACAAGGGTGGAATGTCTTCGGCCCGATTCCGGCGGATTCGGTATTCCATTTGAACCTGACCGGAGAATTTGATGCCGTGCTTTCTTTGTACCATGATCAGGGACATATTGCGGCCAAAACGTACGA
>JALWEA010000285.1 GCA_027039465.1 Calditrichia bacterium
ATACAACAATCAAAAATATTGGAGACAGACTCTAAGATTTCCCGAATAAGAAACAAACTTATTTAAAATCACGAGACGATCCCGAAGGGATCGAATGATAATAACCCACCAATTCATTGGTGCGGATTGATGATCGACGCGCCCTAATGCAGTCCTGAAAGGACGTCTGAAAATGCAAATTCGATAAAATTTACTTTCACTTGTCCCGTTCGGGACAAATATTTTAACATTGGATATTCATTCCCACATTTGAAAATGTGGGCTATTATCGGAATTACCTATCGGGAATTTTGGGAAAATGAACCTTTTAAAAATAGAACGAAACCAATTAATCTAGGAAATAGGATCAAACTATTTTCCCGGATTTTAATTCTAACCAAAAATATTTGAACTTTAGAAAAACCATTTACTACCTTAATTTCCTTTCCCTGAGGTATCGGTGATGGGTCGGAAAATAAATACAACAACCAAAAATGTTAAAGAAAGACTCTCGGATTTCCCGAATAAGAAACAAACCTATTTAAAATCATGAGACGATCCCGAAGGGATCAAACGATAATAACCCACCAATTCATTGGTGGGAAGAAAGATACCCTCAACTCACTATTCTAGTCCCGAAGGGACGTTTGATAAAAGATAAGCTTTCAAGAAATGATTAGAAATAATCAACCGTCTTTCTCTTGTTTTCCCTTGCCGATCTTCTCAATCTTTGGCTTCAGGTAGGCGTGTATTTTTTCCTGTAATATCTTCATATTAATCGGTTTGGAAATATAATCGTCCATGCCCGCTTCCAAACAACGGTCACGATCTTCTTTTTGCGCATGGGCGGTCATGGCAATAATGGGGATGTGCCTACCCGTGTTCATTTCGCGAATGCGAATCTTTTGTGCCGTACGCAGGCCGTCCAAAACGGGCATTTGCACATCCAACAAAATCAAATCGTAATAACGTTCGGACAACATATCCAACGCTTCCTGACCGTTGTTGGCGATTTCCGTTTTAAAACCCATATTTTCCACCATTCGTTTGGCCACCCGTTGATTGATGACGTTGTCTTCCACAATCAAAATTCGGATTTCGTTTTCGGAATCCGGCTCCGGTTCGGGCAATGTTTGCATTTCTTCGGGCTTTTTTCTATTGATATTTTCATGAGTCAAATACAGGGAAAAATCCGGCAATTCTTCCGTTTCCTGATCTTTTGCTTTTGGCAAGGTGAGCACAAAACGGAAAGTACTACCCTTGTCGGGTTCGCTCTCCACATCAATTCGGCTACCCATCATTTGCACCAATTGCGCGGTGATGGAAAGCCCCAAGCCGGTGCCGCCAAAACGACGCGTTAATGAAGAATCCACTTGGCTGAACGATTCGAAAATAGTATTTTTTTTCTCCTTAGGTATGCCGATCCCGGTATCTCGGACTTCAAACTGAATATCAACATCATCATCGGTTTGGGAAAGGAAAACAGCTTTCAGGGTAATGCTACCTTTTTCGGTAAATTTCAAAGCATTGCCCAACAAATTAATAAACACCTGTCCTAACCTTGTCGGATCCCCGACCACTTTTTCCGGCAAACGATCATCCCATTCCAGTTTAAATTCCAATCCCTTGCTCTTTGCCATCACCTCAAAGCCACCGGCAATATTTTTGAGCAATTGCTTTAAATCGAACGGTACGAATTCCAATTCAATTTTACCGGAATCGATTTTGCTGAAATCCAAAATTTGGTTAATGATTTTAAGCAGCTCCCTAGCCGAAAATTTAATGGTCTTCAAATAATCTTTTTGTTCCTCGTCCAACTCAGTCTGCAATAGAAGATCGGACAAACCGATAATGGCGTTCATTGGGGTACGGATTTCATGGCTCATGTTCGCAAGGAATTCGGTCTTAGCTTTGTTGGCTGCTTCGGCTTGAATGATCGCCCGACGCAAACGTGTCTCTACCTCTTTTAATTCGGTGATATCAATGGCCACACCCAACGAACCGATCTGTTTGTTTTTTGCATCGAACAACGGTGAAAACCAAAAACGATAGTATTTATTGAAAATTTTACGAATGCTTTCGAACGACTCCCCTTTTAGGGCACGATCACAATCTTTGCCTAAATCCGCTTCTTGCCAAAATTCCGCGCACAAATTGGCACCCAAAACCGGCAAATGATATTTCTCGAATTCTTTAAGCCCTTTCCCCTCGGCAAAGGTTACATTCCCGTTTTGATCAATCATGAAAAGTATAATAGGCACATTTTGAACAATGGTTTTTAGCTTCAGCTCGGATTTCTGTAAATCCAGGGTGATTTTTAATCGCTTGCGCCGTTCGCGGACCAGCTCAAAAAGGCCGACAAATATCAAAACGATTAAAAGGACATAAATAAAAAACGCCCAGCCGGATAAATACCATGGAATTAAAACTCGAAAACGTATATTCAACGGATCGCTCCATTTGAAACCGATTTGCCTTGCCCTAACCTGCAAATTCAACATATTTCTTCTAATAGAAGGGAGAATGATGATCGGCGATGTTTTTGGTATGCTCCACGGCTGGTTATCTATTTTCATCTGATAAACGATTTTCTGAGCAGGAAACATCAAAGAGGCTACATGAATGCGCAAGGTGGAATGGAGTTTAACAGGCAGTAATGCATCGGAAGATTGCACTAACGATTTTTCATTTTCCCAATAGGCAATCACAATCGGCTTTTTGGTTCTTCGTTTAATAGATAAAGGCAATTGTTGTTGATAAATACCTCCGTAGGTACCAAACGTTAAAAATCCGTTCCGATCAAAAGTAATGGAACGAAAAGCAAAGGTCTGGTTTTTAAAACCCGCCAGTTCATCAAAGTAAACCCATTCGCTATCGATTCTGCAAAAGGCGCCGTGTTCGGTTCCCACCCAAATACGGCCTTCCGCATCCATCGTTGCCGATCGAACATTTCGATTGCGATCCAATTCCATAACCCGCACCTTATTGCCGCGGAGACGGATCAGTCCATTCGAAGTTGCCAAATAGATAGTGGAATCCTGTTCGTCCGCAAACAAATCGTTCACTTGGAGCGTATTATTATTATTTTTCAAAGACAAAGGAATGCTGATGTTCTCAAAATAATTTTTTCGGGGATTAAATCGATACAAATAACTTTTTGCTCCGGTGCCGCCCAAATAAATTGCGCCGCTTTTGCTGATTTTGATCGCTGTAATTTCGGAACGGATACCTTGTCCTTGGGAAAAATAAGTGGTTTTACCGTCGGATGTTACACGCCAGATGCCTTCGTTGCCTCCCTGGGCAATCCAGAGATTTCCGATAGAATCCGTTTGCATGGAAAAAACGGTTTTATGACGCGGTAATTGAATTTCTCTAACCCCTCTTTTGGAGATGATTGTGATTTTCCCGTCGATGCGCCCGGCCAAAACCCGCTTTCCGTCCGCGGCAATTGCGGAAATAACAGAACCTTTGTTTACAAACACAATTTTTTTCTTTTTTGAATTAAAAGAATAAATACGTAAACCGTCGGTCGCAAACAAAGATCCCGAAGGACTTCGATACAAATTCTGCACTGCGTAATTGGTAAAAGGCAAAATACTGTGAAATAATGTCTTGTAAATTAACACAATACCGTTATCGGTACTAACCCAAAATTGATTCAATTTGTTGACAAAAATGTGGTTTATTACTTTGATTCCGATTCCGATTAAATGTCTGGCAGCAAACCGCCTTTTCCCCTTGCCGGCCCAATAGAGGCCGTTGTCGCTGGTGCCGATCAGATAATTTCCCTGCCTATCTTTTGCAATAGCGGAAACATTGGCAACGGATAGCAATTTTTTGAGTGACCAGGTTTTCCCGTCAACGGTTGCATGCAGTAAATAAAGACCCGAAACGCCACCGATCAGCCAACTTTGTTTATCAATTTGCAAAAGAACATCGGCGGTCATCGGCTTGTTGCCGTGAGGCAGTGGAATTTCCTTAAATGAATCGCTTATGGAATCGTAATGCAATAATTGACAATTCTCCGAAAGCGCAAAGAGATTGCCTCGGGCATCTTCAAAGAAAAGGAAAGAATGCAGATAGCTCGAGCCTTCATATTCTTTTGGCAGGCGATAGCGCTTAAACGTTTTGCTAATCGGCATGTAGCGAACAATCGAAAAAGGTTCCGCAATCCAAAAAGCGCCCTTGGACGAATGAAATAAATTTTTAGGATAATAAAGGGTGCTGTCCGTTAAAGTACTCGAACCTCGTAAAAACAGTGTTGTTGTTGTGTTGATAGGGTCATGATTTTCAAGTTTAATGATGCCCAAATCCGTAACCGCATAAACGGTATCTCGTTCGCATAAAATATTTTTTAAATATAAACTAGGGAGGCCTTTGTAGAACTTAACAAAATTTTGACCGTCAAAGCGTACCAGACCGCCGTCGGTACCCACCCAAACAAATCCGCTTTCATCCTGTTTAATGATTTTTACCAAATTGGAAGGCAAGCCGTTTTCGTAATTGTAGTAATAGGTAAACAAACCATCCGTGATATTCGAAGCGGCCCAAAGAAATGTCGGCAGTATCAGTAAAATAAAAATTCTTTTTAGCATATTTTTCTCGCGTTTAGTGATGTTTTTAATATCGGATAAGTTCGCTTTAATTTTAAAGAAATTTTAAGAATGTAAATTTTTTGATTTGAAAGAATCTTTTTTACTATGGAAATCTTTGAAAAATTAATGTGCGACGCTTAACTCACCCCCTCATTCCCCCTCTCTTCTTCGAAGAGAAGGGGACGTGATCCGGTGCTCAACATGGACTTTGCCATGATTAGTAGAAGAGTGGAAATCAGCATCGAATATTTAAAAATCGAGAAAATCAGGAAATCACGGCGATGAATTGGAACTTGGAACTGGGGCGGCGTCCGGTTCCCGAGTAGCCCGCCTAAGGCGGGCGTATCGAGGGACGGACGCGCCATAACATGTCAATAGTAGGCGCGTCGCAGGCAGGACGAAACAATCCCTTACACTACACACATCATACCGAATAAACTCCTTTTTTTCAATTGTCCCTACGGGACAAAATTTTTTGGGGTGCCTTTTTACCCATATTTGAAAATATGGGCTATTGTCATGCCATCGCTACGCGATGGATTATGGAAAACCGGCATTTAAATTTGTCCGAACAGGTACGAGATGCGATTCGTCCGTAAATTTATTTATGAGAAATAAATGAGGTTCACCTTACCCGAAGCCCGTCCTGCAAGGGATGGCACGCTAATAGAAAAACGCCCCCGCAATTCACGACATACCGAAGGAACGATTAACGAATAACGATTTCCCCCATTAAACCATTTAACCATTCAACAATTCAACCATCATCCGATCAACGAATAACGGATATACGAATAACGATTTCCCCTTAACCATCCGATTCATTCCGGTCAAAATAACTTTTGTTTTGCATATTTCTTCATTAAATTATAAGTCCTTTGCGCAGGCAAAAAATTTGGCGGGCATCTTACCGCTGCGTTAAGTTGACCGCGATTGAAATCTAACAAAAAAACAGCGGCTGCGAATGCCCACCGAGTCATTCTGCGAATCAGGGAATTCGGGCCGATCTTTACCTTAATAAAGGAGCTCTTCGGAATGCACCGATTTTTTCTTCTATTTTTATTACCGGCGTTGTTATTTGCTCAAAGTCATTTGCTCGTCACCGAAGTTTTTGTACCCCCTGCTTCCGATGCAAATCAAGCCTTTGTGGAAATAGCCAATGAGACGAACCAAACCATTGATCTGTCTCAACGCTATTTGGCAAATTACAACACCTACTATCAGATCGTCGAAGGTCAATATCCCATTACCAGCCAATTTTTTCTAGCCAAATTTCCTTCCTTTACCATTCTTCCGGGTGAGGTGAAAACGGTGGCTCTCGATGGTGCCGCCTATTTGAATACTTTCGGTAAACGTGCCGATTTCGAGATCAAATCCACGGATGCGAAAACACCCGACATGAATGTCATTAAAATGGGCGACAATCCTTCGCTTGAAACGCTGAAAGGCATGATCATTCTTTTTTATTGGGACGGCCAAAGCGATTTGGTTAAAGATGTGGATTACATCCCCTGGGGACTGACGGCATTCAATAGCGTTTGGATGGACAAAAGCGGCGTGCAGATAGACGGCCCGGATGCGGACAGTCAAACTTCCGCTTATGCGAACGATTTGCCCAAAGCCCAACAGAAGGCTATCAGCAGCATTCCCTCCGGCCAAAGTTTGCAACGCAACGGCGTTGACGAAATCGATGAAGTTACCACAGACGGTAACGGCATTACCGGCCACGACGAAGCTACGGAAAACTGGCAACTAAGCTTCAAAACGGCGGCGCCCACTCCAGGCAGCTTTAGCGCCGTCGCCGGAGACGGAACCGGCTCCGTTATCATCAGTCCCGACACGGTACACGCAAATGAAACCCACGACTTTGTTCTGTCCTTTTCCACCGACGAAACCTACGAACTGACGAAGATAGAAATTGACGTGCCGCAGGGTTTCCCCTGGTCTCATCAGGTTTCCGATGTTATTTTGCAGGGAGACGCCTTTGCTTCGGCTCAGGTCGTTGTCAATCAAAACATTATCACCATTCAAAATGCCTCGCTCAATCAACAGCAATCCGGAACGGTTACCCTAAAAAATCTTGCAACGCCTTCCGATCCCGGCAAATACGCTTTTCAGGTAAAAACGGCCACAGCCAACGGCCATTTAACACCCATCGCCATCTTCCCGGCCGTCACGGTGATTAAAACATTAACCATTGCCGATATCCAAAACAACGTCAGCGAATACGAGGGCAAACAGGTCACCATCGAAGCCGTGGTTACCGTCGGCGTCAACGTGTTGCGTACCGACCGCACCAGCGCTTACGTGCAGGATGAATCGGGACGCGGTATTAATTTAAGCGATCAAAGTACGAATCATCCCGAATTGAAACGCGGCAATCGCGTGCGCATTACCGGTACGGTTTCCAATTACGTCGGAAAGTACAACGACGTTACCACCCAAATTGAAAATTTTACACTCTCCGTTCTTTCCACGGACAATCCCATTCCCGCGGTCTCCACGCTTAGTTGTGCGGCCGCAGGTGACATCGATCTGGAAGGCACCTTTGTAGAAACGGCCGGTGTAATCACAGATAAGGCGGAAGGTGTTGGCGGCGGAACGAACATGACCATCGAAGACGCCAGCGGCACCTTACCTTTACGCATCTGGGACACCGCCGGATTGGATTTGTCAGGCTTTAACGTCGGCGACACGATCCGCGTTCGCGGCGTTATCAGCAGCTACCGGCTGGCGCCTCAACTTTTGGTTTGCTACCAGCAGGATATCGTAAAATCGTCCTTACCAAAAACCATTTCCGGCACGGGAACGGTCAGTGTTCAACCGGACAGCGTAGGTAAAGGCGAAACGGTTTCATTAACTTTTACGGCCAAAGGCACCCTGCCCGATACTTTGGGCAGCTTGTCGCTGACCATTCCCGACGAATGGAATTGGTCGGGCAATGCCGCTGACATTGTTTTGGATCAGGCCTTTGCCGGTTTAACACCGGCCATTAACGGCAAAACCATTACCCTGAACGGCTTCGTTTTGACCAATTCAAACACCGGAGGAATGGTTATTAGTAATTTGCAAAGTCCCGATGCGGACACGGCTTCGGTGTTTGTCGTTAAAACCGCACCGGCCAACGGTATTTTGGCCACAATAGCCGATCCGCCCGTTGTTTTGGTCGGCAAAGGTACCAATCAAAAAACCATTACCATTAAAGAAGCACGTCAAAAACCGACGGGCAGCACCGTCACGGTCAAGGGAGTGGTCACCATCGGCGCCGGCATTTTACGCACCAATTTCACCGATGCCTACATTCAGGACGAATCCGGCTACGGCATTAACGTTTATCAACCGGGCGGACTGGATGCGCGCATTAAACGAGGTAATTTGGTCGTCGTTACCGGCACGTTGAAAGAGTATCAGGGCAAATTGGAACTTCAGGAAGAAAAAGTGGTTGTGCTGAAAAAGGATCAGCCCATTCCCGCCGTTCGGGAAATGAGCACTTTTGATGCTTCCAGAGCGTTGTTTGAAGGCAGCTTTGTTCAGGTCAAAGGATTGATTTCAAGCATCACTTCCGCAGGCGGTGGTACCACCATTTACATTAACGACGGCAGCGGCGAAGTCGGTGTGCGCGTTTGGGACACGGCCAATCTCGATTTGAGTGCTTTTCAAATCGGCGATTACATTGTCGTGCGCGGTGTGTGCAGCGTGTACAAAGGCGCCGGACAAATTCTGTTGGGCTATCAGGAAGACATTATTCCCGTCGGACAAATCGAGGGCATTGTCTCGTTAAAAGTTCCGCCCAAACCCTTTGCTCCGGACGAAGGCGAAAAATTGCCTATCGAATACAGCGCCGGAAGCGCCCACACCCACGTAACCTTGCGTTTGTTCGATTTAAGCGGACGCATGGTTACCACCTTGTTTGACGGCAAAGGTTTACCCTTTCCTATTACAAAAGAATGGGACGGCCGCAATCAATTGGGACAGTTGGTACCATTGGGCACCTACATCTGTCACCTGGAAGTAGTCAATAACAATACCGGAAAACGGACGGTGAAAATTGCACCCATCGTTGTCGGAACGATTTTGAAATAACAAGAAGGCAAAAAGATGCGAACGATATTTTTATTTGTTTTATTAGTAACGGTTTTTTCACAAAGTTTACGGGCCGGTGTGTTTGACAACCGATACCCTTCGGCGCAAGCCGCCGCCATGAGCAATGCCACCGTGGCATTAATCGGCGATGTTTGGGCGCCCTATTACAATCCGGCCGGTCTGGCTAACGTAAACGGCATCCAGGTTGCCTCGGCCGTGCAGCGCTTGTTCAATCAGCCGTTTTTACAGAACGCTTTTTTCGGCGCCGCCATGCCGCTTCCAGGTAAGTACGGAACCATTGCCGTTAACTTTGAATTTTTCGGCGTTAAATACAGCGGAGCAACCCTTTCCAGAGAAAACACCTTTACGATCTCTCACGGATTTTATTTGATGAACGACATCCATTCCAGTTTGTCGTTCGGTTACAACTTACGCTACTACTACTGGGATTTGGGACAATCCGTCGAAAACCGCAGCTTAGGCTCCGCCAGCGCATTCGGGTTGGATTTAGGCCTGCAAGGCACCCTGTATCACCGAATTTTCGGCGGCGTTTACGCTTACAATATTAATGCGCCCAGCATGGGCAAATACACCAAACACGATTTGCCGCAGCGCATCGTTGTCGGAGCAGGGTATCGCCCCATCAGCAGCGTAACAACCACCATTAGTTTGGACAAAACCATCGGCTTCGATACCCAGGTTTTGGGCGGCTTTGAGTTTCGCCCGATCCCCTGGCTGGCCTTGCGCGTGGGCGCAGGCACGCAGCCCAATCGCATTTCCGCCGGATTCGGCATCCGGTTTAAAGGCTTTGTCCTGGACTATTCGTTCCGCAATCACCCGGTTTTGCCCGAAACGCACAAAATCGGCCTGATGTACTTTTTCGGAAAGCAAAACTGAAACCTATTCAAACGGGTAATAAAATTTTATGAAATCATTAAATAAACAAAATCAACATTCTTTGAACGGAACCAAGCAAAAATATTTTTTGGCGAATCCATCCGTCGGCCGCGCGTTTAGCCGTAGGCGCTATTTACTCCTGGCGTTGCTTGCCGTTGTGCTGACCGTCGCTTCGTTACAGGCGCAAACCAAATTGGACATCAATCGTGCCACTTATCAACAGATCACACAACTGCCCGTTAATGAGCAATTGGCCAAAAAACTGTACGACTACATTCGTTTTGAAGGATATTTAACAAGCATCTACCAACTTTGGGACATTCCCGGCATGGATGCGGCAACCTTTAAGAAATTAAAAGACCGCATTGCCATTGTGCCGGTAAAGCAGCAATCATTGGTTCAGGAGCGGATCGAACAAATTTACTATCGTCTGGAACGTTGGTCATCGGGAGAAGGCATTAACAGCGATTTCGTGGATTTGTGGATCGAAAAAGCACTGGAACCGCTCAACATTAACACCATCAGCTACGAAGATTTGGTCAATCTGCAAAATGTTTCGCCCGTCGATGCCGTGGCCATTTTAAAACAACGCCAATTAATCCATTGGTTCCGCAACAGCCGCGACCTGCGTTACACACCAGGACTTTCCAATTACGCCTATCGCAGCGTGCGCAATTTTGTTCAGTACTCCAACACCTCGCTGGCCGACTGGCACGGCAGCATTCTCATGCGCATGGACAACACACCGTTCATGGCCAAGGATGCGGAACAGTCCAACGTGGCACAAAATTTGGATTTGGTGGAAAACAAAGAAACGGCAGCCAATCAACTGCCGGCCATGTATTACAAGGCACGCTTCAGCAAAGGTAAGACCGTTGACTTCGGTTTGGCCTACGTGCGCACGGTCGGCGAACCCATGCATTACGCCCTGACTAAGCCTTTCCACCTGCCAGAGATGAAATTCAACATTACCTTTAAGGATTTCCGTTGGAAAGACATCTTGCTGCGTAAACTGATTTTGGGCTATTACAAGGTTAGTTTCGGCCAGGGCATCATCATGGAGAACACGGATTTCTTCATGCCCCGTAAATCCGGTTACGGCTTTCGCAAACGCTTTAACGGCATCTCCGGCGACCTTTCCCGTACGCGTGAATATGCCCTGCGCGGTTTGGCCTTTGAAATGAACTACCATCGTCTGCGTGGTATCGGCTTTGTCTCTTACAACAACCGCGATGCGATTCTCAACAGAAAAAAGTACGACGGACGTTATTCCTTTAACCATTTCATCGTTTTAAACCAGCGCTTAAATTACACTCCAGGCGACACCCTGCGCGGCCCGGAATTAAGCTGGTTGAATTCGGTTAAAGAGCTCACCTACGGCAGCCATTTGCAATACACCTTTGCGCCCGGCACCTTTTTAGGCCTCAGCTATTACGAAAGCGCTTACAATCGCTACTTAGACCCCGATCCTTACGGCATTGTCGGCACCGATTACAAAGGCCAGCAGAATTGGGATTTGCGCCGTACCACGGCCGATGCCGAAATTCTGCAAGCTTACGGCGGCCCGGTTTCCAGAGGCAGCAATCCCTTTTGGAGCAAGGCGCTGTCTTTCCGTCGTGTGTACGGCTTCAATTTCCAAACGGTGTGGCGCAACATTGCCTTGCAGGGCGAATACGGTATTTTGGATAAAAGCAGTCAAGGTTTTAAGCTGGGTGCAGGGCCAAGAGCGTTCGTACTTTCCGCCTATTGGCAAAGCGAAACGTTTAACGTTTTGGCGTTGTACCGCAATTATGATTTGGGATTTGACAATCCCTACCAACGCTCCTTTTCCAATTATCAGCGTTACAAAGGCACCCTGTTCGAAAAATATTATTATTTGCAATCGCCTTTGTACGGTCAATTGTACCTGAACAATCCGCAATCACAGGCGGAAGAAGGCTTCTTCATTAGTACGTATTACCAAATGTTCCGTCCGTTGACTTTCCGCATGGATTACGATAATTGGATGCGCAAATCCGATGCGGCCAAGCACTACCGTTTGGTTGGTACCGTTGACTACCGTCCGGTTTACCCGCTGGATATTCAGTTGCGGCAAAAATGGCAATCCCGTGAAC
>JALWEA010000286.1 GCA_027039465.1 Calditrichia bacterium
AAGCACACCAACCCGCTCGGTGGTTAAGAAGATGATTTTACTGCGCTGAATTTGGTTTAGAGTGGAGTGGTTGATTGATTGAACGGTTAAATGGGATATTACTGGGAATTGGCAGGAGGTTAAGAGTCAAGAGTTGAAGGGTTAAGGGTTGTCATTGCGAGGAACTGAACCACGGCTGGCGCCATGGATTATTAAGACAGTGACATGAATTAATTGGGAATTAGGAACTGGGAACTGGTGCGGCAACCGTGTCTCGATACGATCCCGCTCGCGCGGTCTCTACTCGACAACCGGTTGCCTTTGAATGCGTCCGGTTCCCGAGTGATTCTGCCGACACCTGTAGGGGCGAAGCATTTCCCTAACAAATAAAGAAACAATCGATGTTTTTGGTTGCACGACGTTAAATTTTTAATTTTGCAATTTCTTGACGGAAATGCTTCGCCCTTACTTCGGACAACGCAAAATTAAAGGCAGAATCGTATCGAGGGACAGACGCGCCACAACATTCGCGCAACTTATTATAAACCAAAAAAGCCGCCCAATTGAGGACGGCTTTTATTTTTTTACGGATTAGCGAAGATTATTCGGAAGCTTTTCCTTCATCTTTTTTCTCTTCTTCTTTCTTTTCCGGTTCCGCTTTGGCTTCTTCGGCTTTCTCTTCTTTGGCTTCTTCTTTCACTTCCGCTTTTTCTTCTTTTTTAGGTTCCGCAGCTTCCGTCGCTTCAGCGGGAGCTTCTTCCGCCTTTTCTTCCTTAACCTCTTCTTTGGCTTCGGTCGATTCTTCCTTCGGCTCTTCTTTAGCTTCCGCCTTGGTTTCTTCCGCTTTTTCCTTTGTCTCCTTAGCCGGTTTTTCCTCGGCTTTTTCTTCCGTGGCTTTCTCTGCCTTTTCTTCTTTCTTTACCCGACCCAAAGGACGATGTTTAATCATGTCTTCAATCGTATTTTGCGCCAGGCCCTGTTTTGCCAAATATTCTTCGTAATCTTTCCGTTCTTTGTCACGGAAGTAATTTACCACAGACAAAACAATCTTTTTGTTTTCTTTGTCGAATTCAATCACCTTGGCCGTAATTTCCGCGCCTTCCTCATAAATTTCGGAAGGTTTTTTACCGCGCGGCGTCGGGATATGTTGATTCGGAATGAAAGCATCCACACCGTGCGGCAAGGTTACGATCACGCCTTTATCCACAAAGCGTGCAATTTTGCCGGTTGTTTCGGCGCCGACTTTGTATTCTTCTTCAAACGTATCCCAGGGATTCGGCTCGATTTGCTTATGGCCTAAAGCAATGCGACGTTCTTCGCGATTGATGCCCAGAACCATGACTTCCATTTCTTCACTGCGTTTTACAACTTCGCTGGGATGCTGAATTTTACGCGTCCAGGACAAATCGGAAATGTGCACCAAACCGTCGATGCCTTCTTCCAATTCTACAAATACGCCGAATTGCGTAATATTGCGAACAATACCTTTGTGAATGGAACCCACCGGATAACGTTCTTCAATATTTTCCCAGGGATCCGGTTCCAGTTGTTTGAGACCCAGGGAAATCTTCTTCTGTTCCGGCTCCACATTCAGCACCATGGCTTCCACTTCCTGACCAACCGTCAAAATTTGGCTGGGATGTTTGATGTGCTGCGACCAGGACATTTCGGAAATGTGAATCAAGCCTTCGATGCCTTTTTCCAATTCCACAAATGCGCCGTAATCGGTAATGCTGACTACGCGGCCTTTAACCACGGAATTAACCGGATATTTTTCCTGCACGTTATCCCACGGATGCGGCTGCAATTGTTTGAGCCCCAAAGAAATACGATCCTTGTTTTCGTTGAAATCCAGAACCATCACTTCCAGTTCCTGATCCAGCTTGACTAGTTCCGAAGGATGATTGACACGGCCCCAGCTCAGGTCGGTAATGTGCAGCAAGCCGTCCACACCACCCAAGTCGATAAATACGCCGAAGTCGGTAATATTTTTTACCGTACCTTTGCGCACCTGACCTTTTTCCAGCGTTTCCAAAATTTCTTTGCGTTTGCCTTCCAGTTCTTTTTCAATCAATGCTCTAGACGAAACAACGATGTTCTTACGGGCACGGTTGACTTTAACAATCTTGAAATTCATCTGCTTACCGATCAACGCGTCAAAATCACGGATCGGTTTCACATCGATTTGAGAGCCGGGCAAAAAGGCATCGACGCCCAAAATATTAACAACCATACCGCCCTTAATACGGCGCGTAATGGTTCCGGGAATCACTTCATCGTTTTCATATTTTTCAATCACACGATCCCAGTTTTTAATGAAGTCCGCGCGACGGCGGGAAAGCAGAACCTGGCCTTCGCCGTTGTCCAGCTCATCCACATACACTTCGACTTCATCACCGGGTTTTAATTCTTCGATATTATCGAATTCATCCTTGGGCACAATGCCTTCGGATTTGAAACCGATATCAACGATCACATCCGAATCCGTAATGTTCAAGATGCGACCGGTTACAACTTCGCCTTCTTTCAATTCTTCCAGGGTTTGATCATACAATTTGGTCAAAGTTTCCATTTCCTGAGGCGAGTATTCATGCTCTTCTTCCAGTTCTTCCAACTTGACGACTTCTTCCTTGAATTCTTCTTCCTGAGTTTGAGGTTCCTGAGGTTGGGTTGTGGTGGCCATCTCTTCCTTAGGTTGTTCCTGTTCCTTAACGGGTTGATCCTGAGATGGGTTTGTGGTTCCTGTTTCTTTCTTTTCTTCAGTCATAAAAAATTATACCTCCGTTAGACTTTAGTTTTGGTCTTGCGACCGTTAATGGTTAATAACAAAGCCTACAAATTTAATAGGACTTGCTTGCAAAAACAAATTTTTTAGCGTAAAGGAATTTTACAAATCAGGGCTTTGATTTTCCATTGTGTATCTGATGGGCTTTTGCTATATTTAATTATGTTGCATGCTTGGATTATTGGCAAAGTTCATGGGAACTTAAAAGTATTCGAATTTCAATTCGCCGTTTTCGGTCATTTGATTTGTGCTTCGAATAAGTTACTTTATTTGCCGTTGCGGAATCTATTTCAAGGATTCCGGTGCTTTTACCTTCGGAATTAAATCGGAAGGAAAATGCTTTGAGAAAAATCATAATGCCGTTTAGCCTGCTTTATTTCGTACCGTTGATTTTATTACTCACAACACATTCATTTTGTCAAGAGCCGAAAGCGCTCCCAAATATTCAAGTTCTTTACATAAAGAGCAACGGGCAGGATGTTTACTTTAACGACCAGCAAATCGGCGTAGAAGTTCGTGTTTTGTTTTCGGGCAAATACGAAATTTACAATGAATATTTTAAGCGCGAACCTGTTTTAAAACGCGTCGGCTATCTTGAAAAAGAACAACTCGATTCTTTAAAATCCTATTTTAGTACCGCAAGATTTTGCGATTTTCCTAATTTTTTACCGCGAACCATAAAAATTTTTATCCCGGCAGACAAGTGTCTGATCGGATTTCGGGAACCCAAAAAGGATAGCATGAAAATCGTAAACATCGTTTTATCGCAAAAAAGGGAATATTACCCTAAGAGCTTTTTTAAATTAAAATCCAAGCTCGATTCCCTCTTTTTCCCGAAATAACATTTGGATACCGAGAGATTACCACGATGCAACGAAAACAGGAGAAATAGAAAAATGACAAGATTGCTCGTTTCCTTATTG
>JALWEA010000287.1 GCA_027039465.1 Calditrichia bacterium
GCGCCGGCCATTTTTTTGTATTATTTCGGATTGCGGCAAATACCCGCTTCGGTTTCCACGATTTGCGAGTTGGCCTTTCCCATTTCAGCCATTTTGCTGGAATATGCGATTTACAAGAAATATTTGTCGGTTGCGCAATGGGCGGGCACGATAGTGCTGTTGTATTCGATTGTAAAGATCTCGTCGATGGTTAATTTTTGGAAGGACTGAAACCACCGAGGGGGAGCCACCGAAGGCGCCGAAATACACCGAAGTTTTTTGAATGGAGTAGGGATGGGGGAAATGATTAAGCGTTAAGGGTTAAGAGTGTAAGGGTTGAAGGGTTGAATGGTAAATCGTTATTCGTATATCCGTTATTCGTTATTCGGGAATCATTGCTTGTGCAGACAGTGGTGTTCGCCCGTTAATTGATGTGATTCCCGGTCCTGTCATTGCGAACGATCCCGCGAGCCTGCGAGCAGGAGAGTGAAGCAATCCCTTCCAAAGCAGCGGCGGACATAAGAAATTATTCGTACCGTCTCAGTCACGTGGCATTCGGTCACAATCTTGTGTGTCGATGGGCGAACAATCACTTCAATTCGCCAATTCACAAAATGCCCACAGCTAATCGGGCACCCTTCCATACGTTAGTAGGGAAGGGTGGGGATGGGTTCTAAACCGTAGCGGCAACCGTGTCTCGATGATACGGACGCATCGCAAGACACGGAAACGCGCCGAATTTTATTTTTTTTACTCCTAAAATTACTTTTTGCCACCCTAAAAAAGTATTTCACATTAAACGCCGAAATTGTTTAATTTTAAAGCTCTGTTCATCTCATTGAGGATTTTATGGAATACGATGTGATTATTGTCGGTGCCGGGCCTGCGGGTAGCGCCGCCGCACAAGTTTTGGCCAAGCATGGATTCAACATTTTATTGCTTGATCGCGTGCCTTTTCCTCGCGAAAAAGTTTGCGGGGACGGGCTAACCCCTGGTGCCGTTAAATTGCTTAACGATTTAAATATTTTGCAGAACTTACCCGACAACAACCGTTACCGCATTAAAGCCATTCGTTTTGCCACACCGCGATTGCAAATGCTGGATGTGCCTTTTGATGCGCGGCACGAAGCATCGGATTTTTTGGTTATTCCGCGCGAAACGTTAGATCGGGCTTTACAACAACAGGCCTTGAAAGCCGGTGCCCGATTTGAAATCGGGACGGTGCGAAATGTTTTAAGGAAAGACGGCCGCGTAATAGGCTGCACGGTTGAAATCGATGGACAGTTGCAAGAACGCTACGCTAAAATCATCATCGGCGCAGACGGGGCTGCTTCCGTGGTGGCTCGAATTCTTAATCCCCGAAAAGTAAATCCCAAACACCGCTTTCTGGCCATTCGTGCATACGTGAAAGGTTTTAAAACGTTACCTGGTTTGGTTGAATTTTACTGGACAAACGAATTGAAGCCAGGTTATTTTTGGATTTTTCCATTACGCGAAAACGAGGCCAACATCGGGTTGGGTTTACCGGCTGATTTGTACGCCAAAAGTAAAATTGATTTAAAAGAAATGTTCTTCGAATACCTGAATCGCCCTTTGTTTGCCGAACGTAAACTTGCGGATTTGGAAATCCGTTCGCTCAAATCATGGCCCATCCCTTTGGCCGGCGTTAAAGGATTTCAACGCGTGTTTGATGGTGCCATGCTTGTTGGCGATGCCGGGTATTGGGTTGACCCTTTGAGCGGCGAAGGCATTCACAATGCCTTAAAAACCGGTATCATTGCCGGAGAAACCGCCGCCGAAGCGCTCCGTGCGCAACGGACGGACAGGGCCTTTTTGCAGCGATACGAAGAACGCAGTCTAATGGAATTGGGCGGGGTCATTCGTCGTTCGTTGTGGTTTGTTTGGGGCATGCGCCATACGCCTTGGTTGCTGGAAGCTTATTTTTGGCTGGCGCGTCACAATCCGCTGGCTTTTCAAAAATTTTTCAGCAATTTATCAAAAGACTTTAATTTTAAGTTTACCAAGAGCCGGGGTTAAGCCAATATTTCTCGCTTAACGCGACATCCCGGTTGCAGCGCGCTATTGGTATTGCTCAAGGGTTTTAATAACCCTTCGGATTCTCTGGCGGACTTTCTTGTAATCGATTTTTTCCCAATCTTTTAGAATCGGAATGTATTTGGGGTTTTTACTTTCTTCCACTTTTTCCAATAAGCGCAAAATAAGAGGACGATTCTTATCTTTCAAATAAGTCATCAAATACGGCGGTTCGCTATTTTCCAACATTGCATCAAATTGAGCAATGTATTCGTCCGTCAAGGTTTCAATTTCTATTTCCCAGCCTCTCGGTGTAAAAACCAGTAACGGCAAACGGTAATCATATTCAATATCCAAATAGCCGTGGATAATTGTCCAGTCAATTTTGGCCTTAACCGTTTCCAACGATTCGTCTTTAAAATAACCGTAAGCCGGACATTTATCGAGCCCCAATTCCAAAACCTTTTTCTCTTTGGAGCCTTTTAAGAGTTTTGCCAAAAGGCTCCTGCCGCCGGACATGATCAATTCATCCGCGCCTCTCAGAATTGCTTTAAGTTCGTCCGTTGTGATCCCCTTTATTCCGCGGGCATCAAGATGATAAGGTACGTGATAGACGCGCTTACCCATTAATTTTAACCCCTTTTTAAAATTATTAAATACTGATTTTTTTGTTTGCAATAAAAGAAACAAAAAATACGATGGGAATCAAATTTATTTAAGGTGGAATTTAAATGAATGTTGAGTTAGCTTATTGTGAATTATCAATACAGTGAAACTATTGCGGGTTGGTTGGACGTCTCGAAGCGTTTGCTTTGATGACCATCATCTCATTAATTTAAAAGTAATAGAGCCGGCATTAAGCCGGCTCTTGCTCAGATCATATTTCAGGACTTAGGAACAAAGAAATCGGATACAATGGCGTGCAAATCTTTTTCCATCAATGCGCGCAGCTCGCCCACATAAACACGCCCGTCGGCAGGTACCTTCTCTTCGTCTTTGGTCTTGGAAACCTTCTTGATTTCATTTTTCAGGCGATCAATTTCCGCTTCATAAAAATTAACCGCTTCCTGGCCGATTTTTAGATTTTTCAAATCATCTTCAATATGATCGGCGTCGATTTTACAAATCCAATTGTTTTCATAAGGTGTAATCGACAATAGATCCGGGTCGGAAATCACTTTTTTGTTCACTTGAAGTACGCGTCCGCTAACCGGCGAATGGAAAGGAACGATTTCCTGGCCGATGTGCACGTTAAAAAGCAACTCGCCCTGTTTGACTTCTTTGTTGATATTCGGGGCTTCAACCGCGTCAATCTTTCCCAAAATTTTAGCGGCAAAATCATCAATGCCCACACGCACCTCACCGCTTTCGGTAAGGCCTGCCCAGGTGTGCCACGGTGAAATAAATACACCGCCAGGGATGTAAAAATCAATGGTTTCTTTGGCTTCGGCCTCACCGACATGGGTAATGTGTACGCGGGATTTCATTTCTTTACGAATGCGTTCCTGGCGGCGAATAAGAAACTTATCGACCATGGAAACCAATTCTTCCTCGGTAAACGGTTTCTGAATGTAGTCCATTGCGCCGTATTTCATGGTTTCCACGGCAGATTCCACCGTAGCATAACCGGTAATAATGATGACATCAATATCCGGTC